>JAEWNB010000171.1 GCA_023392945.1 Bacteroidota bacterium | reverse complement strand
GTTGCTGAGGAACCTGTTGCTGAAGAACCCGTTGCTGAGGAACCTGTTGCTGAAGAGCCGGTTGCTGAAGAACCTGTTGCTGAAGAACCTGTTGCTGAAGAACCCATTGCTGAAGAACCTGTGGCTGAAGAACCTGTGGCTGAGGAACCTGTTGTTGAAGAGCCGGTTGTTGAAGAACCCGTTGCTGAGAAACCCGTTGCTGAGGAACCTGTTGTTGAAGAACCTATTGCTGAAGAAAAAACTGTTAATGAAATTGTTGCAGAGATTGAGTCTTCGCAAGTTCCTGAAGAAGATGATGATGACATAGATGATAAGACATTTGAAGAATCACCTGAAAAAATTGAATCAGAATATTCGGAATTAACATTTGAAGAATCCGTTAATATCCTCCATGATATTGTTCAGGAACCCAATTTCAATATAATCAAATTGCGTGTTGGCATACTTAAATCCATAATATTGCAACACATCAAAAAAACCAAACAAGAACAATTAAACTCATTTATAAATGAAGGTGGAAATCAGGAAGAATTTATTCCTGAAAAATCCGACCTTGAAAAGAAATTTGAAAACGCACTTCAAACATACAAAGAAAATAAGGCTAAATTTTTAGAAAAGATTGAAGTTGAGAAAAATAAAAATTTCGAAGCGAAAAAAGCCATTATTGAAGATTTAAAGAATTTGATTGAAAATGAATCAAATTTAAAAATGCTGAATGATAAATTCAAAGAATTTCAGGATCAATGGAAAGAAATTGGACCGGTTCCCCAAAACGAATCTACCAACTTATGGCAGAATTACCATTTTTACGTAGAAAAATTCTTTGATATCCTGAAAATTGGCAAAGAATTGAGGTCGCTGGATTTAAAAAAGAACTTAGAACAGAAAATAAAACTTTGCGAAACTGCCGAATCTCTTTTATTGGATGATTCCATCAACAAATCATTTAAAAAGTTGCAACAACTTCATGATGAATGGAAAGAAATTGGACCGGTTCCTGAAGACAAAAAAGATGAAATTTGGGAACGTTTCAAGGTGGCATCAGATCAAATAAACCAGAAAAGAAGGGAACATTATGACGAAATCTTTGCTGAACAACAAAACAACTACAATGCCAAAGTAGTTTTATGTGAACAGGCCGAAGAGCTCGTAACCAATAAAACTCTTTCAATTAAGGAGTATAACACAATTAGCGACAAATTAAATGAAGTGCTTAAAGTATGGAAAACTTTAGGACCTGCACCTGCAAAATTGAATGATGAGATTTGGACCCGCTTTAAAGTAGTTTTGGACAAATTTTATGGGCAAAAGAAAGAGTATTTTCAGCAAATGAAAGACTCTCAGATGCAAAATTACAATTTAAAGTTAAATTTGGCCATTCAAGCAGAAGCACTATCCATCAGAAACGACTGGAAAAACACAACTGATGAGATGCTTAAACTCCAAAAAGAATGGAAAAACATAGGTCCCACTCCCCGAAAATATTCTGAAGCCGTTTGGAAAAGATTCAGAGCTGCCTGTGATCATTTCTTTGAAGAAAAATCATTCTATTTTAGCAATATACAACAGATTGAAAGTGATAATCTCAAGAAAAAAGAAGAACTCATTCAAAAAATCATAAATCATGAATTTGGAAGTGACAAAGCTGCCAATCTGGATGCAATGAAGCTTTATCAGCGCGAATGGACTGAACTCGGTCATGTTCCGAAAAATGATAAAGATCGTATCTATAATGAGTACCGTGATGCTGTCAATAAGCGCTTTGCTGATTTAAAGGTAAGTGTAGAAGATATCAAACACGATAACTTTAAAAGCAAAATTGATACTATTCTTAATAATCCAAATGCCGAGAGATTGCTTGATAAAGAGATGAGATTTTTATCCAATAAGCTAACTCAATTAAAAGAAGATATAAACCTTTGGGAAAATAATCTTGGCTTTTTTGCCAATTCAAAAAATGCAGATATTCTGAAAGCTGAATTCAATAAAAAAATTGAGGCAGCAAAAGAGGAAGCAAAAGAGCTGGAATTTAAAATTAGAACAATGAAGATTGAACTTAGAAATAGTAATAATTCTAAATAATTTCTTCTTTTTGGCATAATCACAGATGATAAATCTGCATATTAGAATTGATAAATGGTTATGGATGGTGCGACTTTTCAAAACGAGATCCATGGCAACAGATGCATGTAATGCAGGCAAGGTTAAGATAAACGGGATTCCTGTTAAACCATCCAAGGAAGTATGCAGTGAACAAATTTTGCATATTAAACTTGGACAACTTGATAAGATAATCCAAGTAATAGAGACTCCTAAAAGCAGAATCGGAGCTTCGTTGGTTCCCCAATACTATTTGGATCTTACACCTCCTGAAGAATATGAAAGGATTAAAGCTCTGCGCTTAAAATTTGAATACAGAGAATCGGGAGAAGGACGACCTACAAAAAGAAATCGTCGACAAATAGAATATCTAAAAAACTATTTTGGAGAAGAGTAAGCCGATTTATTCACATATCAAGGCTTTTTCCAACCATTCTATGATTTTGGAAAGCACTTCGGGAGCAATAGTCTGCTCAATTTTACCATATTCATCATAGTAACCTGTCACTGCTTCTTGGAACAAATGATTCATTTTAGGTAACATTTCAATCTTATTGCAAGGATTTTTCTTTAAATATTGCTCAATCAATGGTAGATTTTTTTGAAAATTTACCTGCAAATCATACTCTCCATTCAATGCATATACAGGACAATCAATTTTCCTGATATAATCCTTGGGATTAATCTTAAACAGTTGATAAAACCATGGGGATAAGAGTTTTTGCTTAATACGAAGAAAATCCTGGGGAGTGGAATTGTATCTTACTTTTAGAGAATCTGTCATATTTTTGCTTAATTCACTAAATAGAAGATCCATTTGTTCCGATGCCTTATCAACATTTTTTGATTTTTCAACTAGAGTAAATGTCTTTCCACTATTTATAAGTGAAGATTTAATTTCTTCTTCACTATAATCCATTTTGGAAAGGGCTATCCTATTTTGAAACAATAGTGTCTCTTTCAAAGTTTCGGCAACCCCTGCCATAGAAATAACAAATTCAATTTCAGGGTTTTGTGAAGCGACTATAAAAGCCACCAAGCCACCTTCGCTGTGACCAAGAAGACCAATTTTTCCCAAATCAAATTTACTACATACTTTTAGTGAATCAATAATCATAGTAACATTTTCTGCAAAATCATAAGTAGTAGAATTTACAAATTGATACTTAGGAAAATCATCATAGCGGAAGACTGCATACCCATTACGGGTAAGATAATCTGCAATTACCAAAAAAGGCTTATGTCCCAAAATTGACTCATCGCGATCTTGCCATCCTGAACCGGAAATCATAATTACTGTTCCTTTCGGATTCTTATTTTCCGGATATGTCAGTGTTCCCATGATTAAAGGAAGACCTGACTTCGGATCATTAAAAACGATATCGGGCTCAACTACATAATCATAAGGTGGAATAGGTGTTTGTGGACGCACTATCAACAATCGGTCAGAAGTTCTACAGAAAGACAAAGACATTTTTTTTCGACCTTGGATAAAAGCCCCTTTAATCGCATCTTCATCCCGTGAATAAATTCCCCGAAAGGAAACAAATAAGGAAGCAGCTTTAAAGGAAAGCGTATCATCAATAAAAGAAAAAGAAGTTACAGGAATATCAGTAACATACTGATCAGGACTATCAAGAACAACTTTTACTGAATCGCCGCAATTCTCTACCACAAGGATTATCGATAATGAATCTCTTGGGGAAGCATGTAAAATCCCTTTCCAAATTCCAACTATGGAGTTATTTGAATTTACAGATTGAGCAATAAGAGTTTCAGAATAAATAAAAAGAATTAACGTAAATATCAGAGAGATAAAGATAAAATATAGTTTTTTCATAGTAAAGATATTAAAATAATGGATATAATTGAGTCCCCATTTATAAGAAAAAAGGCTGCTCAGATCGAGCAGCCTTTAAAATTTTGTTTATATAAAATTAGTAAGCAACGCCTTGAGCAATCATTGCTTCAGCAACTTTGATAAATCCGGCGATATTAGCACCTTTAACATAGTTAATATATCCGTCTTTTTCAGTACCATATTTCACACAATTAGCATGAATACTGTTCATAATGCCATTCAATTTTTCATCAACTTCTTTAGCTGACCATGAAAGTTTCATAGCATTTTGAGACATTTCCAAGCCTGAAGTTGCAACACCACCGGCATTAGCAGCTTTTCCCGGAGCAAAACTTACTTTTGCTTTTTGTAAAGCAGTAACAGCATCAGCGGTACATCCCATATTGGAAACTTCAACAACATATTTAACACCATTTTTGATAAGTAAAGCAGCATCATCGCCATTTAATTCATTTTGGATAGCACATGGCATAGCAATATCAACTTTAGTTTCCCATGATTTTTTGCCGGGGAAGAATTTAGCTGATTTGAATTTATCAGCAAAAGGAGCAACGACATTATTACGAGTCTTATTAAGTTCATCCATATAGTTAATTTTTTCAGGAGTATTAATTCCTTCTTCATCAACTATTGCACCATCAGGACCAGAAATAGCAACAACTTTTGCCCCGAGTTCAGTAAGTTTTAGTGCTGCACCCCAGGCAACATTACCGAAACCGGACAAAGCAACACGTTTTCCTGCGAGTTTATCTTTTTTAGCTGCAAGCATACCTTCGAGGAAATAAACAGAGCCAAAACCGGTAGCTTCAGGACGAACTAAAGAACCACCCCACTCAAGACCTTTTCCGGTCAAAACACCAACATGTTCTCCACGTAAACGTTTGTATTGGCCATACATAAAACCTATCTCACGTCCACCTACTCCGATATCACCGGCAGGAACATCAGTTTCAGGTCCGATATATTTTTGTAATTCAGTCATAAAAGCCTGGCAAAAACGCATAACTTCACCTTCTGATTTTCCGGTTTGATCGAAATCGGAACCACCTTTACCACCGCCCATAGGAAGAGTAGTAAGAGAGTTTTTAAATGTCTGTTCAAAAGCAAGGAATTTCATAGTGTCTTCAGTAACACTTTTGTGAAAACGAATACCACCTTTGTAAGGTCCAATAGCCATATTATGTTGAACACGGTACCCACGATTTATCTGAATATTACCTTTATCATCAACCCAGGTAACTTTGAATTTGATAATTCTTTCAGGTTCCAAAATTCTTTCAACGATAGCGTATTTATCGTATTTTGGGTTTTCATTAACGAAATCAACAATTGTTTCGAGTACTTCCTTTGCGGCCTGAATGTACAAAGGCTGAGCTGGGTTTTTCGCCTCTAAATCGGCTGTTAATTTTTTAAGATCCATTTTTTTTATTTTTAGTTTGTTATAAAATTGGTTTAAAATTCTGATGCAAAAGTATAACTTATTTTTGAATTAAATGAGCTATTTTTAAAATAAATATTTTAATTAATATAGGTGATTTACAGAACTTTTTCTATAGTTTTCCACAGGCTATCAGCGGTTTTATCCCAACTGAATTTCTGTCGTTGAATTTGCCCCTTGGATATCAAAGCTGTTCGCAAATCAATATTATTGGAAATTTTAGCCATAGCATTTGCAATTTGCTGAACCGAGTATGGATTTACCAGCAAAGCAGCATCCCCTGCAACCTCTGGCATTGAAGTTATGTTGGATGTAATAACGGCTGTTTCTGCATGAAAAGCTTCTAAAATTGGAATCCCGAATCCTTCAAAAAGAGACGTATAAACCAATGCAAGTGAAGAGGCCATTATTTTACTTAATTCACCCGAAGGAGTCCTTCCAAGAAATATAACATCAGCTTTGTATTTCATGGCATTATAAGCATTTTCAATATCCCCCTTCCACCATTTTTTGCTTCCGACAACTATAAGTTTTGTATTTTCGGAATCATGAATCTTAAACATGTCAAATGCTTTGAAAATATTATCAAGGTTTTTCCTCTTATGAATGAGTCCGACAAATAAGAAATAGGGACAACCATCAGAATAGCATTTTCTAATATTAATTTGTTCTTGCTGATTAAGTGGAGAAAAAAGATCATTACAACCATTATAAACAACATCAATTGAAGAACAAGGAATATCATACAAAGTATTAATATCACGGCGCGTATATTCCGAAACAGTTGCCAGAATTGAAGCTTTCTTTGCGAAAAGTTTAAAAAAACGGGAATAGTAGAAACGTGCGGGTTGTTTGATAAATTCAGGATTATGTTCAAAATTAAGGTCATGAATTACATTGACACTCTTAACATCAGTTTTAAGGGAAAGCCAACCATCTGTTGAAAGAAATAAATCAGCTTTTATTCTCTTTAATACTTTAGGAATTGAATATTCAAAATAGATATACCAAAGGAGGGGGTGTCTTGTTGGGGGACCAATGACAATAGGGGTAACATTATCACTAAAAATAAAATCTGAGTAAAAAGGGCGGTCAAAGATAAAATAAAATTGGTGTTCGGGGTGATTGGTGGTAATTCTTTTTAAGGTTTGAAATGTAAACCAACCAATCCCTTCCAACTTATCTTTAAGTAACAAACGAGTATTAACCGCAATTTTCATACGTTGATTAAATTTTAAAAGCAAAAAAAGAGGTTATTCACAAATTTTGATATCCTTAATATTTAACTGAAGATTGGCAATATTATTCCAAATATTTTCTTCAACATGATATAGAATGTCAAAATCTGCTATTGCTGCAATTTTAGAAAAATGTTCTTTGAGGTCAAGTTCTTTTAGGCTTGAGATATTGCAAATTGTCAACAATTGCTCTCCGAATTTGATCTTGCATAGTTCAGCAAGATGGTCTTTGATATTAAAAGCGATAGAATCAATTGGCTGAATGGGTTTATCACGATAAGAGAGGCGCATCTTAAGATGTTTTTCGCCAACAATTTTTCCATTTCCTTCTTCAGCAACATGTTGTGAAAGAAAAATCGGAGCCATATTACCGGGTCCGAATGGAGCAAAAAGTTTTAGATTCTGAAAAAAACTATTCGTTATTTCACCAAGATCAAGCATCATATCAACTTCAATTTCAGGAATAAAAGAATTCTCCTGTATATTATCACAAACGAAATGCTCAAATCGGTCAATAAATTCATTAAGATTTTCTTCTTTCAGAGAGAGACCGGCAGCATACTTATGCCCTCCGAAATGTTCGAGCAGATCAGCACATTGATTTATACCATCATATATATTGAATTCCTTAACAGAGCGGGCAGAACCCGTTATCATACCGTCAGGAGATTTTGTCAAAACAATAGAAGGGCGGTAAAACTCTTCAACAAGTCGGGAAGCGACAATTCCGATAATACCCTTATTCCAATTTTTATTATAAAGCACAATACTCCTCTTATGCATATTTTCTTCTGAACTCAATATCATGTTAATAGCCTCTAAAGTGGCTTTTTTATCAAGTTCACGACGAGTATCGTTATGAGTATTAATATTTTTCCCTATATCAATAGATTTATCTTCATCATCACAAATCAGGAGCTTAACAGACTCTCTGCCGGTATTGATTCGACCGGCGGCATTAATTCTAGGACCGACAAAAAAAACAAGGTCTGAAACGGTAATGACCCTACTGAAAATTGTATCAGATTTTGGAGGATAATGAATTTTTATACCGGATTGTTCTATAATGGATTTTATTCCCATTCTGGGGAAAGTATTAATCATTTCCAGTCCATAATGCACCAGAATTCTATTTTCACCGGTAATAGCTACAATGTCGGAAGCGATGCTAATAGCTACTAAGTCCATTTTCGACAACCACATTTTGTCAGGAAGATTAAACTTCTTGCAATAGCCTTGAATCAGTTTGAAACCCACCCCACACCCAGACAATTCCTTATAGGGATAATTACATTCAACACATTTTGGGTCAAGGATAGCAACAGCATTTGGAAGCGTTTCACCTGCAAGATGATGGTCACAAATAATCACATCAATTCCATAACTACTTGCCAAGTCAACTTTTTCATTGGCTTTAATTCCGCAATCAAGAGAAATAAGAAGTTTAAACTGATGATCCCTGCAATATTCAATCCCTTTTTCAGAGATTCCGTAACCTTCAAGATTTCGGTCAGGAATATAATATTCAACAAACTTTTTATATTCAGAACCAATGACATCACATAAGAAAGAGTAAACAAGAGCAACTGCAGAAGTTCCATCTACATCATAATCCCCATAAATTAATATCTTTTCATTATGAATCACTGCTTCTGAAAGGCGATCCACAGCTTTGTCCATATCCTTCATCAAATATGGATCATGAAGATTTTCAATTTTAGGATAAAAAAAATCTATTGCATCTTCATAAATATTTATCCCTCTACTCAACAACAAGAAAATTAATGGTTTTTCAATTATCAACCCTTTAGCCGACAATTCTTTACTAAAACTTTCAATTTCGTATTGATCAGTTTGATCTTTTATTAACCATCTTTTTTCCATGAGTTTTCAAATAGGGCTTGCAAAATTAAATATAAATTTTGATTAAAACAACCCTCAAATAAAAAAAAGACTTAAATATCACAATTTCATTTTTTTCTCAATATCATCAATATACGATTTCATTTTTTTATCAGTCTCATAGAGATTGTTTATTGTACGACAAGCATGAAGCACAGTAGCATGATCTTTATTTCCACAAAAAGCCCCAATAGTTGACAGAGGGAGTTTGGTATATTTTTTGGAAAAATACATACTAAGTTGCCTTGCCTGAACAATTTCTCTCTTTCGTGTTTTAGCATTAATGCTATCTATTGAGATTTTAAAATAATCGCAAACTATTTTCTGAATATATTCAACGGATATCTCTTTTGCAGAACTTTTAACATATTTATCGATCATCTCTTTAGCCAATTCAACAGTAATCTCTTTTCTGTTGAGTGAAGCCTGAGCTAAAATAGCAATCATAGCTCCCTCAAGTTCCCTAGTATTCGATGTTACCCTTAATGCAAGATAATCAATAACTTCAGTTGGAAATTCGATCCCATTATTTGCCAGTTTCTTATTCAGTATGGCAATCCGTGTTTCTAAATCAGGCACTTGCAAATCGGCCGTAAGTCCCCATTTAAATCGTGATAGTAATCTGGCTTCAAAACCTGATATTTCCACAGGTGATTTATCTGAAGTAAGAACAATTTGTTTCCCCTTTAAATATAAATAGTTAAAAATATGGAAGAAAGCTTCCTGAGTTTTTACTTTCCCGCCACCCAAATATTGAATATCATCAATAATCAAAACATCAACAGATTGATAGAAATAGATAAAATCATTAATATTTCCATTTTTAACTGCTTCCATAAACTGTTGATAAAAAAGATCTGAATTAACATATAAAACAGTTTTATCAGGAAAATTAAGTTTGGTCTCAATTCCAATGGCATGAGCTAAATGAGTTTTTCCGAGACCAACTTCCGAATAGATAAAAAAAGGATTGAAGGCAGTTGCTCCGGGAGCTTTTGCAATAGCCCAACCGGCAGAGCGAGCCAAACGATTGCAGTCTCCTTCAATATAATTATCAAAATTCATCGAATCTATAAGATTTGAAGGAATTTTATGTTTCTTTATTCCCGGGAGAATGAAAGGATTCGGAATTTCTTTGTTTGGTAAATTATAAACATCTATTGGCGTTTTTACCAAAGGATTATTCACAGCCGGTTTGTTGTTTGACGGTAAAGTAATCATTTTAGATGATTGTGTATCTGATTGCTTTTCCATTACAACACGATACTGAAGCTTCCCTAAACTCCCTAACTCTTTCTTAATAACTTTTTTAAGCAAATTTACATAATGCTCCTCTAACCATTCATAAAATAGATGACTGGGTAGCTGAATTATTAAAGTTGAGTTTTCAAGTGCAACCGGTATGATCGGCTTAAACCAGGTGTTAAAGGCATTCTCTTCTATTATATCCTTGATTACTGTAAGACAATTTTCCCAAACTTGCCTAAAGTCTTGCGCTGCTTTATTCGTCATCTTATCTGATCACTTGTATTTAAAATAATTTAAAATAAACACTTTAGCAAAAATTTCTTGCGGAGTTTTTCACTCAGCAAAAATGAACAAAATAAAGTTTAAAAAAAATTTTTTTTACTATTGTAATTTAAAAAAATTTGCATATAGAAAAATCGACAATCCCAACGATTTAAAGATAACAAATTATTAATCAAGATTGTATTTTTTCATTTTTAAAATAAATAATTTATTCAACTTAAAATCAATAATTTAAATAGTATTTTATAAAACAGATTATGGCACAAAGGTAATAATAAAAATAATAGTTGTTTATTTAATATTCGAAAAAGATGGAGTAAATACTAATGCTGTATATAATCTTTATTTTAACATTTGTTCCTTTTGATTTTTTGAGATGAAAATATTCTTTGCTCATTTTATTTGTATTTTTGCAGTAGATATAGATAATCATAAAATATGGAAAATAAGAATTTTCTTTATTCCGGAAGGGTAATTCACGGTGTAGGAAACGGTAAAAAATTTGGATTTCCAACGATCAACTTAAAATTATCTGATGACAATATTACGTTATCAAAAGGCGTTTATGCTGTTGAAGTACTTATTGAAAATGAGATAAAAGAGGGAATGTTATATGTGGGAACCCGACCATCGCTAAATCTCTCAGAATTATCTATTGAAATCAATATTTTTAACTTCTCGGAAGAAATATACAACCACATTATACAATTCAATATTCTTAAGAAAATTCGGGAGGAACTTTTTTTTAATACAACCGACGAACTTATTCAACAAATCAAACAAGACCAAGATGAAATTAGAGCTTTTTTCAAAAAATAAAATTGGATTATTGATATTAATTTTATCTATGACAATTTCTTCCAAGGCGCAAATCCTGAATCCGGATGAGCTTGCTTTAAAGAAGATTTACACTACTTTAGAAGATGCATTGAAAAACCCCCAAGGGGTTTATAGGCTTAAGTTGGTTGGAAAACCAAAATGTGACTCCATTCCGGATGAAATTTTTTTATTACCCAATCTTCAAGAACTTACTATTCGAAGATGCAAACTACAGTTAGTAAATAATCGTATCTCTGAGCTCAAAAATCTGCAGTACCTTAATCTCGACCAAAACAGACTTGTTAAACTTCCTGAATCCCTGTGCAAATTATCTGAACTAAAAACCCTTATCATCAGTCGCAACTATATTTCCTATCTTCCTGATAATATCGGAAAACTAAAAAAACTTACAACAATTGATGCCTGGGACAACCAAATTTATATCCTGCCCAAAAGTATCGCAAAATTATCAGAAACTTTAGAGATCTTAGACTTGCGTCAGGTAGCTATCAAATCAGATGAATACGAAGATATGGTCTCTCTTTTGCCCAAAACCAAGATTTTTTACACCTCTTTTTGCGAATGTAAAGACTCAAGATAAACAAGCTTCCCTAATAAATTAATATAGGAAATTGTTGTAGGGATAAATCTGTATATGCAACTTCTTTACCTCTTCATACAATACTCTTTTCAATTCTTCAAGATTTTCCTTTGTTCTGGCAGAAATAAATAGGGTATTACTCCGGCTTTTTGCCATCCAGGTTTGTTTTAACTCTTCTAAAGTAATATTGCATTTTTCCTTAGGAGTCAAGTCATCTGAGTCTTTATCAGTCCACTTGTACTGATCAATTTTATTAAAAACTAAAATAACAGGCTTATCACCGGCTTTAATATCTGTTAATGTCTGATTAACAACCGCTATCTGTTCTTCAAAATCAGGATGACTGATATCTACAACATGAAGAAGTAAATCGGTTTCCCTGATTTCATCCAGCGTTGACTTGAAAGAATCAACAAGACCAGTGGGAAGTTTGCGAATAAATCCGACAGTATCAGAAAGTAAAAAAGGCAAATTGTCGATAACCACTTTTCTTACTGTTGTGTCCAAAGTTGCAAATAGCTTATTTTCAGCAAATAAATCTGATTTACTGATCAAATTCATAAGAGTTGATTTCCCAACATTGGTGTAGCCCACTAAAGATACTCTGATATACTGATCCCGATTGCTTCGCTGAGTCAATTTCTGGCGGTCAATTTCTTTAAGTTTTTCTTTTAACAGCGAAATTTTATCACGAATGATTCGTCGGTCGGTTTCAATTTCCTTTTCTCCGGGTCCCCGCATTCCGATACCACCCCTTTGCTTTTCAAGGTGTGTCCACATACCTGTCAATCTCGGCAACAAATATTTGTATTGAGCCAGTTCAACCTGTACTTTGGCATTGGCAGTTTGGGCTCTTTTGGAGAAAATGTCCAAAATAAGGTTGGTTCTGTCCAATATTTTACAATTGAGAATAGCCTCAATATTTCTTATTTGTGAGGGAGAGAGCTCGTCGTCGAAGATGGCAAGATCAATTTCGTTCTCTTTTATCCATCGGGCAACTTCTTGTAATTTACCTGAACCAAGATAAGTTTTAGGGTCAGGATAAGGAAGATTCTGAATAAATGTTTTAACAGCAATTCCACCGGCAGTTTCAAGTAGAAATGCAAGTTCTTTCAAATACTCCTCTACCCTCTCATTGCCGATAACAGGGGTGGAAACTCCCACTAAAACGGCTCTTTCAGTAATAATTTCGTTTGTCAGTTTGTCCATTCTCACATAGCTTTTTTTCACCGGCAAAAATAGTATAAAATGAGTTAAGTGGTTGACAAAAAATTAATTCTCTTTCTATCTAATGCTTTTATTATGCTTGATTTCCGATACAATCGCCAAAGCATAGAGTATCCTCTTTTTCCTCCAAACAAAACAGTTTTACATAAAGCAGCAGGGCATTAATTATTACATTTTACCACATTCCTGCAATATTTTTATTAATTTTGTCGACTGAACTTATTTTACAACTAATGAATTAGATAACAAAAAAAATATTAATAAAAAAAATATATTTCTTATGAAACCATTAAAATCAGTTTTAACTATTTTGTTGCTCCTTTTTATTTTATCGGAAATTCTGGGACAAACGCCGGGAGGCGGAATTTCTCCTGAAGTATTAACTCAATTACGTAATTCATACCAAAATACTCCATCAGACAAAGCCATTCGAAACGCTATTAATAATATTGATATAAACCAACTGACAATAAACAATAATAATCAAAATCTTAACGACACTTATTTTTCAAACAAAGTAAACACCAAGTCGATTTCAGACCAAAAATCGTCCGGGAGATGCTGGATGTTCACCGGGATGAATGTCTTACGGGCAAAAGCAATTGCAAAACACAATCTACCATCTGATTTTCAATTTTCACAAAACTATACTTTTTTTTGGGACCAGCTTGAGAAAGCGAACTTATTCCTGCAAGCCATCATTGACACCCGAGAAAAACCCATGAGCGACAAGACAGTTGAATGGCTTTTCAAAAACCCAATTGGTGACGGTGGCCAGTTTACCGGAATTGCCAATTTGGTTTCTAAATATGGGATTGTTCCCAAAGAAGTTATGCCTGAATCATACAGCAGCAACAATACTAATAGAATGCAGATGCTTCTTAGCCTCAAACTTAGAGAATTTGGACTTGAGTTAAGAAGTATGCCTACCCAAAAAACAAAGGATATCAAAATCACCTTAGCCGATAAGAAAAATGAGATGCTGCGAACTATTTACCGATTGTTGGTACTGAATCTTGGGGAGCCCCCGACAGAATTCACATGGACTCAAAAGGATAATTCCGGCAAACCGTTATCAACCAATACATTCACTCCGGCTTCCTTTTTTCAAAAATTTGTAAATGAAAACTTTAACAACTATGTCATGTTGATGAATGATCCCACACGTGAATATTTCAAAGTTTACGAAATTGAATATGACCGCCATGTTTATGACGGTCAGAATTGGAAATACCTAAATCTGCCTATGGAAGAAATTGCCAAAATGGCAATTACCTCGATCAAAGACAGTACCACTCTCTATTTTTCGTGCGATGTCGGGAAGTTTCTGAACCGAGATAAAGGGTATCTTGATCTTGACAACTTTGACTACTCTTCTCTCATGGGAACTTCTTTCGGGATGAACAAAAAACAGAGAATAGAAACATTTGCCAGCGGTTCATCCCATGCCATGACGCTCTGTGCTGTTGACTTGGATGCCAATAATAACCCATTAAAATGGATGGTCGAAAACAGCTGGGGAAGCAGTTACGGATTTAACGGATATCTTATTATGACTAATGAGTGGTTCAATGAATATATGTTCCGTCTGGTGGTCGAGAAAAAATACATTCCTGACAATATTCTCAAAATGCTTGACCAAAAGCCGATTTTGTTACCCCCTTGGGACCCGATGTTTGCAGAAGAAGATTAATTCATAATCCTTTATTATCATCAAAATGAAAAAAATAATTTTAGGATTATTTCTCATCATCAGTAGTTTGGCAGTTTTCTCTCAGGATAGCTCGCTGACACGAGAATTTATCAATCACCTTTCTTCTCCTGAAATGTATGGTCGTGGCTACTCCTACAACGGTGATAGCATTGCCGCTGACTATATCAAAAATCAATTTGTGCTTATGGGAGTGCAACCGTTAGACCATGACTATTACCAGTTTTATGGCTTCAAGGCTTTTTCAATGGAAGGTCCTGTTTCTTTCACAATTTCCGGTCGGAAACTGTCTCCTTTTAAAGACTATCGCATTGCTCCTTTCTCCAAAACAATGAACAAGTCTGTTCGGATTATTCATGCCGATCCAAAAATCCTGATTTATCCCGAAAAAATAAAAAAATTCAATCAAAAGTATGGAAAAGAGTTGTCCGGGAGCATGATTTATATTGATATTTCACAATTAAACCCCAAAGACAAAGATTTCAAAAAAGCTTATCAGACAGAACTTGGAAGACTCAATATAAATAATCCTTTTGAGGGAAGTTTGGGAATAATTATCGGGGTAAAAGAGCTTCCCTGCTGGGCACTCAGCAACACTGACTTTCAACGTAATTATGCCATAATTTTTGTTTCTTCGGGTATTATCGGAAAAAAGGATAAATCTGCCGCGATATCATTTGACAATAATTTCGGACTTCATAAGACACAAAACGTTTGCGGTTTTGTCAAGGGGAAACAGCAACCCGACAGTTTCATTGTCTACACGGCACATTACGACCATTTAGGGACAATGGGCGACAGTGTCATTTTTTTCGGAGCTCATGACAATGCCAGTGGAACTGCAACAGTACTAAATCTGGCCAACTACTATCAAAATCACCCCTGTAACTATTCAATTGCCTTTCTGCTACTCAGCGGAGAAGAGACAGGTTTGCGGGGTTCATCCCATTTTGCCAAAAATCCCCTAATTCCGCTTGAAAAAATCAAATTACTAATCAACCTTGATATGATGGGCGGTGGTGATGCCGGTATCATGGTAGTAAACGGACAAGATTCTCTTACAAAACCATTTGTTGACAAAATGATTGAAATCAACAACCATAATCAATATATTGACACCATCAAAACAAGACCAAATAGTGCCAACAGTGACCATTTCCCATTCTCAGAAAAAGGGGTTCCGGCACTTTTCATCTTTGCGATGGGTGGCAAAACGGGCAATTATCATCACTGGAGTGATACCAGTGTCAATTGTTCACTGTCTAAATGGGAAGAAATATTTTGGTTAATTGTCAGTTCAACAGAAGCAATAATAACAGAGCAGAAATAAAAATAAAAACAAACGTATCGGTCATGAAACTATATATCATTCCCACTCCTATTGGCAATCTTGAAGACATCACCATTCGTGCTCTGCGAATTCTAAAAGAGGTAGATTTCATTTTATGCGAGGACACGAGAACTACCAAGAATTTACTCAAGCACTATGACATAGATAAAAAATGCATTCCTTATCATATCAACAATGAACATCAGCAGTTACAGCACCTAATTCAGTTGATAAAAGGAGCCGGAAGTGTCGCACTAACAAGTGATGCCGGTACACCGGGAATTTCAGATCCAGGATTTTTATTAATCCGAGAGTGCATTGGAAAGGGTATTTCGGTTGAATGTCTACCCGGGGCAACCGCCTTTGTACCGGCACTTATCAACTCCGGACTACCCTGCAGCAGCTTTTATTTTTACGGATTTCTCCCTCATAAGAAAGGAAAAGAGAGCACACTAAGACGTTTTGCCGAAATGGAAGAAACTGTTATTTTTTACGAATCACCTCATCGACTTCTCAAGACATTGGAAATGATGAAATGTATCATGGGGGAAGAACGACAAATTGCCATTTCCAGGGAATTGTCCAAAATCTACGAAGAAAACTTTCGCGGGACTATAACAGAAGCAGTTGCACATTTCGGTCAGAAAGAGATAAAAGGAGAAATTGTAGTAGTTTTAGGGAAATGATGCGGGCAATTTGAGTTTAAGAGTCGGGACACTCAAAAGAAAAACAAATTGATCTTCATAATAAATGATAAAAATCAATCAAAAGAATCATTCCATCGTTTATTTGCTCCTTTTACTCATATTTTTAGGAAGTTGCTCTACTGTAAACTATTACAACCGTAAAATAAAAACTCCCATCAGCTCAGAAAATTTGAAATTCGACATTGATTTTGCTTATGGGAAACTCCAAAAAATACATCCTAACCTCTATCAATATATCAGTAAACAAGAATTGGAGAGAAAATTCGACAGTCTGAAAGCCCGACTTGACACTCCTATGACGAGTAAAGATTTTTACTTTCAACTCAGCCCGGTCATCAGTTCAGTCAGACAAGGACATATAAGACTCATTCCTTTGACAGAAAAGCTAAATCCAAAGGAGAAATCTCTGGCAAAAAAATTGGGAAAAACTCCACTGAGTCAATTTGAATATGAAATAATAGAGAACAGATTGATTATTTCTGAAAACAATTCACCTGACTCAACTATCCACGTGGGAAGTGAAGTGATAGCCGTCAATAACATAACCCCCGAGGAAATCTTTTCCAAGTATCGCAACACTTTCTCTTCAGATGGATATAATACTACTTTTATAAATAAAAGACTTTCCGACGAATTTCCATTTTATTTTTATTTTGAAAACGGAATTTGCGATAGCGTTAACTTACTTGTAAAATACAATGATACAATATTTTCTAAATGTATATCGAGGGTCAAAAAAACTCATGGCAAAAAGGATAATGATCAAAGTAAAATAGATAAAAGAGAAAAAATAATTGGAACAGGCTTTGATAGAAAGACAAATTCCTACCGCCAGCAATTAACTTTTCCTTCATCTGACAGCAGCATTGCCATGATGAAAATCAAAAACTTCTCAGATGGCAATTTCTCCACATTTTTCCATAAAAGTTTCAAGTTTTTAAAAAGAAAAAATATTCAATATCTGATTTTGGATTTACGGGACAACCCGGGAGGAAAAATTTATTCAGCCAGGCTTCTCTATTCCTACCTGACCAACAGTAATTATTATTTCCTCGACAGATTTGAAGTCACCTCCCGAACCAGCATTTTATATGACAACTACCTAAAAGAAAAACCTTTTTTTGTCAAGGCTCTACTAGTCACTGTCGGACTACCATTTAGATTACTATACATGGCGGCTTCCATTATCAATGTAAAAAAAGAAGAAAATGGAAAATTTTACTACAAAACAATCAATTCCAATTTATCAAATCCTAAACGAAATAATTATAAAGGAAAAATTTATGTTTTAATCAACGGGGGTACTTTTTCGGCATCTTGTTTAATTTCATCAAATTTAAGCGGTTCCGGAAGAGCCATTTTTGTTGGGAAAGAAACGGGCGGAGCTTTTAACGGAAACGTTGCCGGGACATTACCGGTTTTCACTTTGCCAAAATCCGGATTAAAACTTCGTTTTGGAGGGGCGTTGATTCAGCCTCACTATAAATCAGAGAATAATGGTCGCGGTATCATGCCCGACATTGAGATTAAACCCACTAAAGAAGATATTATTTCAGGAAATGACGCAGAATTAACTCGTGTTTTGGATGAAATAAAAAAGGAAAAATGATACTATTTTTATAAATCAATATTATATTTGCATCATAAAAACATGCAACAATGCATAGGTAATTGTATTACAAACAATTAAAAAAATAAACAGCAAATATAAATCGAGTAAACCATGAAAAAAACAATACTATTTTCAGTAATTATGATGATTGGCATCCTTTTTACCTCGTGCAATCACAACGATATCAATTTATACAATTGCACAAAAGCGCCCGTCATCAGTGCTCAGGCATACAGTTCTTATCCCAATGATCCATTGACTATTGACAGTGTTACCCTTGTTGGAGACTGTTTAAAAATAAAATTTAGTGCCAGTGGTTGCAGCGGAAGCAGTTGGGAAATAGAACTTGTTGACTCAGGATATCTGATGGAATCATATCCTCCACAGCGTAGATTACGGTTATCATTACAAAACAATGAATTATGTGCAGCCTACATTACCAAAGAGGTCACTTTTAACATTCGGAGCCTACAAACTGAAGGAGATCGGGTACTATTAAACATCGGCAATTATCAGATACTTTATATCTACTAAAAGAGAATAAAATTAATTTTAATAAAAAGAAAAAACCGATTAAATTTATTAATCGGTTTTTTTTCAGCGGTACCCGGGACAAGACTCGAACTTGCACATCCTGAGGACACTACAACCTGAATGTAGCGCGTCTACCATTCCGCCACCCGGGCGCTTAAGAAGCCGCAAAAATAATAAAAAAGTCGATAATAAAAATTATAAAAAAATAATGTACTTTTGTTTTAGTTCAAAGATTCATTGAATAACAAATAAATCAGACTATTATGAAGACAAGATTGAGCGTAAACATCAATAAGATTGCTACAATCCGAAATGCCAGAGGTGGCGACATGCCCAACATAGTTCAAGTTGCCCTTGATTGTGAAAAATTTGGAGCACAAGGAATTACAGTGCATCCACGTCCCGATGGAAGACATATTAAGTATCAGGATGTTCTTGATTTAAAACAAGTAGTATCTACAGAATTTAATATCGAGGGGAATCCCACTGATTCTTTTATTGATTTGGTTTTAAGGGTCAAACCCGCCCAGGTAACCCTTGTCCCGGATGCTCATGATGTTCTTACTTCCAACAACGGCTGGGATACCATTCTTTATCAGGACTATCTGACAAAAATAATCTCTATGTTCAAAAATGCCGGTATTAGAACTTCCATATTTGTGAACCCCGATCCTAATATGATAAAGCATGCCAAATTTACCGGAACAGACCGAGTGGAGCTATACACTGAAAGTTATGCCTCTAAATATCCCGAAAACCCTGAGTTGGCCATCAAACCTTATCGCATCGCAGCCGAAGAAGCCATGAAACAACAAATTGGCTTAAATGCCGGACATGATCTTTCTTTGGTGAATTTAAAATATTTTGCACAAAACATTCCGGGATTAATGGAAGTTTCCATCGGTCATGCTCTTATTTGCGATGCTCTTTATTACGGATTGGAAGAAACCATAGGAAGATATTTGACAGAACTAAACTTTTAGATTCTGAATTTGTTTAAACTTCATTATTTTTGCATCATTATAAAAGAATCAATATGACTGAGAAACTAAAATGTCTGATTATTGGGTCAGGACCTGCCGGCTACACTGCCGGTATATATGCATCTAGAGCAGGACTTAATCCTGTCATTATTGCCGGTTATCAACCCGGGGGACAATTGACACTCCCTGAGAAAGTGGATAATTTTCCCGGCTATCCGGAAGGAAAATCAGGATTGGGCATTATGGAGGACTTACGTGAACAAGCTTCCAGATTGGGAACAGATATCAGAAGAGGTCTTGTTAATAAAGTTGATCTCTCTAAACGACCTTTTGTTTGCACCATTGATGACGGCACCGTAATTGAAGCAGAAACATTGATTATTGCAACAGGTGCAACAGCCCGTTGGCTGGGAATGGAAAGCGAAACAAAATACAGGGGATTCGGTGTATCAACATGTGCCACTTGTGATGGTGCTTTTTTTAAAGGAAAAGATGTTGCAGTAATCGGTGGTGGTGACACAGCGCTGGAGGATGCACTCTATCTCTCTAAAATTTGCCGGAAGGTTTTTATCATTCACAGGCGTGATGCTCTTCGGGGCTCTCATTCATATCAACAACGCGTTTTCAATACTCCCAATATTGAAGTAATATGGAATAGTATTCCTAAAGAAATATTAGGAGAACAAAGTGGTTTTATAAAAAAAGTAACCGGGCTGATGATAACCAATAAAATTGATAATTCCGAAAGTGTCATTCCTGTTGACGGTATTTTTATTGCTATCGGAATTACTCCGGAAACAGAACTCTTTAAATGCCAGCTTGATCTTGATGACCAGGGTTATATTATAACCATCCCGGGAACTCCAATGACCGCAATACCTGGTGTATTTGCTGCCGGAGACGTGCAGGATCCCAATTACCGTCAGGCTATTACTGCTGCCGCTTCAGGATGCACTGCAGCTATTGAAGCTGCCCGATTCCTTTCCTGATTATAAAAAATTGTCACTATCATTAAACCATCAATTCATTAGCAATGGCAAACGACATAATTAAAGACATAACTTCAGGAGATTATAAATACGGATTTGTATCCGATATTGATGTCGAAGAATTCCCTAAAGGAATTAATGAAGATATTATCCGAAAAATTTCCAAACGTAAAGAGGAACCCGAATGGCTGTTGGATTTCAGACTCAAAGCCTATCGCAAATGGATTACAATGACTGAACCCTATTGGGCTCACCTTGATTTCAAAAGACCTGATTATCAGGATATCATTTATTTAGCAATACCAAAGAAGAAAGAAAATCTTAAAAGCATGGATGAGGTTGACCCTGAGTTAGTGGCTACTTTTAACAAACTTGGGATTTCACTTCATGAACAAAAGCAACTTGCCGGAGTTGCCGTTGATGCAGTTATTGATTCTGTTTCGGTTAAAACTACTTTTTCTGATACTCTTGAAAAAGAAGGAATCATTTTTTGTTCTTTTGGAGAGGCAGTTAAAAAACATCCTGATATTGTAAAGCAATATCTTGGGTCAGTTGTCCCTGCAAGCGATAATTTTTATGCTGCTCTCAATTCGGCAGTATTTAGCGAAGGCTCTTTCTGTTACATCCCAAAAGGGGTCCGCTGTCCTATTGAATTATCCACTTATTTCAGAATAAATGCTGCTAATACCGGGCAATTTGAAAGAACTTTGCTTATTGCCGATGAAGGTGCATATGTAAGTTATATGGAAGGATGTACAGCTCCTCAACGAGATGAGAACCAACTACATGCTGCTGTTGTAGAAATTGTAGTGATGAAGGATGCAGAGGTAAAATATTCTACTGTCCAAAATTGGTACCCGGGTGATAAAAACGGCAATGGCGGAATTTATAATCTGGTCACTAAAAGAGGAATTTGCAAAGGTGATAATGCCAAAATTTCTTGGACACAGGTTGAAACTGGTTCTGCTGTTACCTGGAAATATCCAAGTTGCGTTTTACAGGGCGACAATTCTTCGGGTGAGTTTTATTCGGTAGCGGTAACAAATAACTTCCAGCAGGCCGATACAGGAACTAAAATGATTCACTTGGGAAAAAATACTAAAAGCCTGATTGTATCGAAAGGTATTTCTGCAGGTAAAAGCCAAAACAGCTATCGCGGGATGGTCAAAGTTGCCAAGAAAGCGACCAACGCCAGAAATTTTTCTCAATGCGATTCTCTCCTTATGGGAGACCAATGTGGTGCCCATACTTGGCCTTTTATTGAATGTAATAATAAGAGTTCTGTTCTTGAACATGAAGCTACAACTTCCAAAATTTCTGAAGAACAACTATTCTATTGCCAACAGCGCGGCATTGACAAAGAAAGTGCTATAAGCCTTATTGTCAATGGGTATGCCAAGGATGTCTTAAATAAACTTCCTATGGAATTTGCTGTAGAAGCTCAAAAATTGTTGTCCGTTAGTTTGGAAGGTTCTGTTGGCTAATATAAAGACTTAGAAAATAAAAAAGGCTCATTCTGAAAATGAGCCCGAAACTTTGTTTAGTTATTTACCAAAACAAATACGCCGAATTTATTCTTGACAACTTCCACCGACTTTGAATAATTAAGAAGTGCGTCGATGATATTTTTTCTTGGGAGTTCTGTTTTGGTTGTTTTCGTACGTTTAAAAATAGTAAGATTTTTTTCCATAGGCAATTATGTGTGTATATTATTTTGGTTTGCTCTAATGATAACGGAAGAAAATATCAAATAGTATAGAAGTTTTATTTTTCTATATAATAAGATGCAAAATATTATAAGCAACTAATTACCAAGGATTATCAACAAGGTAAAAAAACAAAAAAGAGGGAAATTTAATTTCCCAAGAGTCCTCCTTTTTTATAAATAGCCATTTGGGCATCATAAAAAGGGAAAATAATAACAGATTTGTTTTTAGAAAGATTGGTAAGTTCGCCGGTTTCAAAATTGACTCTCAATATATCCCCATCGCATACATCCGCTTTAATTAAATGCTCCGGTAAATAAGTCAGAATAGGCATAGCAGCATTTATGGCATTACGTTCATAGATTGCGCCATAAGATTGGGCCAAAATTGCGGATATTCCTAAAGATATAAAGCAATCAACGGCTTGTTGACGAGAACTTCCCGCTCCGAAATTCTTGGAAGTAATTATGATATCTCCTTTTTGCGCTTTTTTGGCAAAATCTTCAAATCCTTTCAAATTATCGAACGTATATTGTCCCATCTCTTCAATATTAGTAATAGTAAGGTAGCGGTTGTGGAAAATCATATCGGTATCAATATTATCTCTGTCAATAATCCAGACGCGTCCTTCAACAACAATAGGTTTATCATCAGATTTTTTATGAACATCTGCAGCAGTTACAGTATTAAATTTTCCTGTTTTATTGAAAGAAGCTGCTTCAGATGGAATTGAATACTCACTCGTTATACAACCAGCAACAGCAGAGGCAGCGACAGTTGCGGGAGATGCCAAATAAACGAGCCCTTTTCCTTGTTTTCCGGAAAAGTTTCGATTTCCGGTAGATATGGTCACTTCTTCAGGTCCGTTCTGACCCACTTGTCCTGCAGCACAACCTGCACATCCTGCATTGGAAACCAATGCTCCGGCTTCCTTAAAAATTGTAATAAGTCCTTCATCCAAGGCCTGTTTCCAAACTCTGTCAGTAGAAGGGACAATTTTCAAGACCACTCCGGGTGCCACTTTTCTTCCTCTAAGAATTTCGGCAGCAACGCGCAAATCCTCAATTCTTCCATTCGTACAGCTGCCAATAAAAGCAGAATCGATTTTAGTTCCATTCACAGAAGATATCGGAATATCGTCTTCGGGATGTCCCGGTTGGGCAACCATAGTGCCGAACTTAGTAACATCGATAGTCATTTCAAATTCATAATGAGCATCCTTTTCGGCAGAGACAATCTGATGAGATTTGCCACTCAAAAGTTTCAATTCCTCCATAATGGAATTAGTAGGAGTAAAAAATAAAATAATTGCCCCCATCTCAGTTGCCATTGAGGCAATAGTAATTCTTTCATCCAACGTCAATTTGTCAATTGCCAGGCCGTATAACTCGACCGAATAGCCCAATAATTTATTAGCTCCAAAAATTTGCAAAAGATTAAGAACAAAATCCTTAGCAGTAACCTCTTCATCTAATTCGCCTTCAAAATTCAGTTTTACTGAAGCAGGCACTTTGAACCAAACAGAGCCATTAGCCCATGCAGCAGCAATGTCTTGATCTCCCATTCCTTGCCCAAAACAACCAATGGCACCCATTATATTGGCATGTGAATCAGTAGAGACAAAGGTACTGCCGGAATAGGCCAACCCCAGGTCAATAGCACTATGAGTACCGATACCATTATTGATATCAAAAACATGAATATCATTTTCGCGTGCAAACTGACGACACAAATGTTGATTTTGTGCATATTTTTGATCAGAACCACCAGGATTGCAGTCAAAAGTAAAATAAGTTTTGGATGGATCATCTACTTTTAGATTATTATCTAATAAATTTTTCACCACATTTGCACCACCGAAATCACGGGCGACCCGACAATCAATAAAAACATCAACAATATCACCGGGTTTTACACTCGTTTTTCCGGAGTGGTTTGCAATAATTTTTTCAATTAAAGTTAAGCTCATATATTTTGAGAATTAATTATTTATATATAAAACAGAAAATAGGAATGAATACTCCTTAATAGTTTACAACATCAAAACTGGAAACCCCTGATTCAATATGAATAGTGACAGTACCTTTATTTAAAGAATCAGTTGAGAGATATTGATATAAATCATTATCCATTTTAGTAAAACCTGTAAAATTGACATTAGAAAGTGCAGATTCATTCTCTATAATACAATTCATTGATTTAGGAACTTCAATTTTGAACGAAGAGGCTCCGCTGTTAAGATCAACATTCACTTTTGGATAGGCATCCCCCACCCTGAGTTTCACATCAGAAGCTCCACAGGAAATTTCAAGATTTTCCACCTTAAAGGGAGAGAGGTCAATATCATTCTGGCTTGCTCCAAGGTTTAATTCGATATCCCAAACAGGAATGGGACTAAGACTCACTTCAAAAGGTCCCTGTTTTGCACGGGCAGCCATCGGAACAATATACATATCAATATCGACATCTTTTTCGGAAACATTCTTTTCAACTTCCATTCTAACATCATCATTATCAACTCCTACTATATCCACAAGCATACTACCTGAGACAAAAACAAGTTTTCCCGCGCCTGCATTAAGTTTTAGCTCAGCAGTAGAATAATCATCATTTGCATGAGACACGAGTTCCAAACTCTTCTCATATTTAGATGATTTTGAATTATAATAACAACTTGATTGTGATGGCGTCAAGAGTATAACCACCCCTATTGCCATGGCAATTACATCCAACAAAATTTTAAATCCATCATGGATCGGCAAAAAGCTGATTCCAATCCAGACTAAAATAAGAGGCCATAAATGAATAAAATCGCACCACGAAAAAGAGATTACAGACAATATTTTCAATAACCAGAGGACTCCTACTACTATTAACAAGAGACCCCAAATAATTTTATTTCTCATAATTAATTCTTTTTAGGTTTAACACTAAAAGCCATCAATATAATTCCTGTCACAACCAATAGGACAGGGAAAAAATACTGTGTCCAGCAAAATGAAAATAATTTCGAAAATAGAATAACAACCCCAACTCCTATCAGCAGTATGCCAATAATGGTTCCTGCAACCACATTATTTTTTTTCTTATCCGAGTGAGTAGATGGTTCTTCTTCAACAGCTGCCTTTTCCGTTTCAGGAATATCCTTATCTTTTTCAACATATTCAGTAGCTGTTCCAACATTTCCTTTGTCATCGACCACAAAATCGCCACTATGACTTTCGGACTTTTTTTCATTCAGAGGTTGCCTGTCATCAGGCATAATAAAAAGTAGGATTAAATAGAGAAGCAATCCGCC
>JAEWNB010000165.1 GCA_023392945.1 Bacteroidota bacterium | reverse complement strand
GACGACAAGAGGCGAACATTGTCAATAAACCATCCTGCGCAGTTTTGAGTGCCTGAACCTTGAGGAGAGGTTTTTCTCATTCTGAATCTAATTTGATAATGAGTATTGGAAGTCCCCACAACAAACTGA
The DNA here is from genome assembly GCA_023392945.1 of Bacteroidota bacterium. Lineage (GTDB taxonomy): Bacteria > Bacteroidota > Bacteroidia > Bacteroidales > WCHB1-69 > JAGVVH01. The sequence goes on along the minus strand of JAEWNB010000165.1, from coordinate 15,974 downwards.
CTGATATCAAACAATTCGTGTTTCCACCAAGCTTGAGTGGGAGTAGCTGTCATGTTGGCACTATTCCATGTGGTGTATGCTTGATCGGTGAATTTTCCACCAGTAACATTGGTAGCACCTCCATAATAAAAAGTGGAGGTAGGAGTAAATTGAATCTGAGTCCATGAAGACCAGGTTAGGTTTCCACTAGGAGTGGTCCCTGTTGAAATTCGATAGTCAATGTATGCTTCATCCAAATTGTTAACCTTACATATTTGATCAAACATCAAATAGACATAAGTATGATTTAAATCTCTTCTTACTCTTATGGTATCAGTGAAAATGGAAGTAATATTTCCATCAACATCAACAGGAGAGTGAATTGATTGAGGGGAAGATCTGTATAAAGTTGTGGAAGGAGTCCAGTCAGGGGCAGGAGGATTGATAGAAGTAGAAATAGTAACCTTATATGGAGCAGTGTCGAAATCTTCAAAATAGGTAGTTAAAGTATCCATTGGTTGTGCAACAATCATAAAAGGAACTACTAATACTGCAAGAAGGAATAATAATTTTTTCATTTTAAGCTATTATTGATGATTTATCTTGATTTTACTATATGATTTTGGGTTGGAATATTTTTTATTTTAAAAAATAATCTTGCAAAAATAGGATTTTTTTTTAATTATCGTTTCTATTTTCATATTTTAATCTTTAATATTATAAATAATTATATTGACGCAAAAAGATTATTTTTGTTTCTTCATAGTATAATCAGGGTTTAGTTTTTTTTGTAAAATAATTATTGACAGGATTTTTTAGAATAAATGCGCTATTTTTGCAGGATTAATTAATTAATTTATGTCTTGTTTTTCCGAGTTACTATCCCAATATACTTTCCCTACATTTCTTGCTCCTATGGAAGATGTTACCAGTTCTCCATTTAGAATTATTTGTAAAGAATTTGGAGCAGATTTCGTAATTACTGAATTTATTTCTTCAGATGCACTCATCAGGGATGCTGCTAAAAGTTTAAAAAAGCTTGCATTTGAGGAGAAAGAACGTCCTTTCGGTGTTCAAATTTTCGGACAAGATGAAAATTCTCTTTCAAAGGCTGCTGAGGTTGCAGCGTGTGCAAATCCGGATTTTATTGATATCAATTGGGGGTGCCCTGTTAAAAAAATTGTTTCAAAAGGAGCCGGTGCGGCAATATTGAAAGATATTCCCAAAATGATAAAACTAACAAAGGCAGTGGTCGAATGCGTTAATATTCCGGTAACGGTGAAAACCCGTCTCGGATGGGATGAAAATGATAAACCGATTGTAAGTATTGCTGAAAAATTGCAAGATATTGGTATTCAGGCATTGACTATTCATGGAAGAACCCGTTCACAACTATATGGTGGAAAAGCGGACTGGACATTGATAGGTGAAGTCAAGAATAATCCCAGAATGTATATTCCCATAATTGGGAACGGAGATATTGATTCCGGGACTAAAGCATTGGAATTTAAAAAATTATATGGTGTAGATGCCATTATGGTCGGACGTGCTTCGATTGGAAATCCCTGGATATTCTCTGAAATAAAATCTTTATTTGATAATCGGAGTTTTATCCCTCCTTCTTATGAAGAAAGAGTTGCTCTTTGTCTGAGACATCTTCGTCTCTTGGCTGAATGGAAAAATGAAAGAGTAGCTGCTCTTGAAATGCGTCGACATTATGCAGGTTATTTTAAAAGTATTCCAAATTTTAAAGAAAAAAAGATACAATTGATGCAGGCACAAACTATTCAAGAATGTGAATCTATTTTATTGAATTAGTTGAAAAAGTTCTATTAGTAATGATGATACTGTTTTAATATGGGGAAAACTTTCTATTGATTATCACAGGACTTTAAAAAGGTAAGCTTATAATCATAGTCTTTTTTTAGCAAGGCATAATTCTGTTTTACACAATTTCTTCAAATAATAAAAAAAATAGTATTTTTGTGATCAATATTAACTATAATAATTTAAGTTTATGAAAAGATTTTTTCTTTTATTGTTTGCGATCTTCTTCGCTTCTTTGGCATGGGCTCAAGCATCTTTAACAGTCTCAAGTGTTCATCACGAGCAGTTTTGGATTTATATTAACGATGCTATCCAAAATAATTCACAAACAGAATCTATTAATATTTCCGGATTAGCCCCAGGAAATTATCAAATTAAAATTATCCTTAATAATAAGCAATATAGTGAAATGTCGTCTAGTTTGCGTATTCATCCCGGTAATAATAATTATCTTCTTCAATACTCACCGCGAGAAGGAAGAATTAGTCTTGAATCGGTTAATTACGATATTCAGGCTGCCATTTACACAACTATCGCATTCAATCAAATGGCGACAGACATCTTAGACCGATATGAACAAGATCGACAAGATATGCGGCCACCTCGTCACAAACATGGGAACAATCCACACAATCCTCAAAGTCCAAATTATCATGATTATCCGCAAAATCCTCAGGTTGTTGTTATAAATCCGGCTCCTGCTCCTTTTCCGCAAACGTTTTCTTCAGAAGATTTTATGCGTTTAAAGATGACCATTCAAAATGAAGATTTTAATGATACCCGTCTTGTTATTGCAAAACAAGCCGTTGCTTCTGAACTGATGACTTCGGCCCAAATTGCTGAAATTGCTCAACTTTTTGATTTTGAAAAGACTAAATTGGATTTTCTGAAATATGCCTATGATTTTTGTTATGACAAAAACAAGTATTATATCGTAAACAATGTTTTGGAATTTTCCAGCAGTAAGCGTGAATTAAACGAATATATTCAAGGAAAATAGTATTTTGAAATCTACAAGAAAAATGCTGTTTATATAATTAAGGTAATCTTGGTCATAACCTTCTCTTGATTAACTATGAAACTAATAAAAAAAAGTGTAACCCAACGAGTTACACTTTTTTAGTTATGTATTATTTAAATCCGATCTTTACTTCACCTCTTCAAAATCAACATCTTTAACATTGTCATCCTTATTTTCTCCGGATTGTGCTTCATTTGGTTGGCCTGCTTGATTGGAAAAATCCTGTTCTGAATTTGGTTGTGCATTGCCTGCATTGTACATCTCTTTTGATGCATCCTGCCATGCCGATTGCAATTCAGCAGTATAGGTGTCAATTCCGTTGAAATCTTTGTTATTATGAGCTTCGCGAAGTTTGTCTTTAGCATTTTCAATAGCTGATTTTTTATCAGCAGGGATTTTGTCACCGAACTCTTTCAGTTGTTTTTCAGTATTAAATACCAAAGAATCAGCAGTGTTTAATTTGTCAACTTCTTCTTTTGCTTTTTTATCAGCTTCTGCATTGGCTTCTGCTTCACTTTTCATTTTTTGGATTTCTGCATCAGAAAGGCCGGAAGAGGCTTCAATACGGATTTTTTGTTCTTTGCCGGTGGCTTTGTCGCGTGCAGTTACATTCAAAATACCATTGGAATCAATGTCAAAAGTAACTTCAATTTGAGGAATACCTCTCATAGCCGGCATAATTCCTTCAAGATGGAAACGTCCGATACTTTTATTTTGATTTGCCATTGGTCTTTCACCTTGTAAAACGTGAATTTCCACAGAAGTTTGATTATCAACGGCAGTAGTAAATACTTCAGATTTTTTGGTTGGGATAGTAGTATTAGATTCAATCAGTCTGGTCATTACGCCGCCCAATGTTTCAAGTCCGAGAGACAGCGGAGTTACATCCAAAAGTAAAATATCTTTTACATCACCGCTAAGAACTCCACCCTGAATAGCAGCTCCAACTGCAACAACCTCATCCGGGTTAACTCCTTTTGAAGGAATTTTTCCGAAAAAGTCTTCCACAACTTTCTGAATGGCGGGGATACGGGTTGAACCACCTACTAAGATAACTTCATCAATATCAGTAGTTTTATATCCTGCATCTTTTAATGCTTTCCTACAAGGTTCAATAGTAGCCTGAATCAATTTGTCAGTAAGTTGTTCAAATTGAGCGCGGGTCAGTGAACGAACAAGGTGTTGTGGGACTCCGTCAATAGGCATGATGTAGGGAAGATTAATTTCAGTGGAGTTTGAGCTTGATAATTCAATTTTAGCTTTTTCAGCAGCTTCTTTCAAACGTTGTAAAGCCATCGGATCTTTACGTAAATCAACATTATAATCCTTTTGAAATTCTGAAGCCAGCCAATCTATAATGGCATGGTCAAAATCATCGCCACCTAAATGGGTATCGCCGTTTGTTGATTTAACTTCAAAAACACCATCCCCTAATTCGAGAATTGAGATGTCAAATGTTCCGCCACCTAAGTCAAATACTGCAACTTTATTGTTATTTTTCTTTTTATCCAAGCCGTATGCCAATGCGGCAGCAGTAGGTTCGTTAATTATACGTTTTACTGTTAATCCTGCAATTTCTCCGGCTTCTTTTGTTGCTTGTCTTTGAGAATCGCTAAAATAGGCAGGAACAGTAATAACAGCCTCAGTTACTTCTGTTCCAAGATAATCTTCAGCCGTTTTTTTCATTTTTTGAAGAATCATGGCTGAAATTTCCTGAGCAGTATAGTTTCTGTCGTCAATTTTTATTAACGGCATATTATTGGATGATTTTTCCACTGCATATGTTACTCTTCCAATTTCCTTCTGAACTCTGTCATAAGTTTCACCCATAAACCTTTTTATAGAATAAATAGTTTTCTTTGGATTTGTAATTGCTTGCCGTTTGGCAGGATCTCCTACTTTTCTTTCATTATTTCCTACAAAAGCCACGATAGAAGGAGTGGTCCTTCTACCTTCACTGTTGGGTATTACAACAGGTTCGCTTCCTTCCATAACTGATACACAAGAGTTGGTAGTTCCCAGGTCAATTCCTATAATTTTTCCCATGATTGATAAATATTTTATTGTTAATAATAATAATTTTTTGATGTTATATTACAGCAATCATTGTGCCAAAATAAATATCTTGGTGATAATATTAAAAAAATACTTATTATAAAATAGTTATATGAGAAATGTAAATGATATAATAGTAAAAGAATACTGACAAAATGTCATAATTTTAGGAAAAGTCTTCCAAATGACATTTATGACATTGCAAGATCCCGGTCCTTTTCTCATCCCATAAATGTAATGCTCCTCCATGGCAGTTTTTAAAGTCGGTGCAATTTTTACAAAGACCCTTTTGTGTCCATGAACGGTTTCTCATTTCATGAAAGCGGGTTTCCCATACATCGACCAAATTATCTTCATAAATAGAGCCTTGAATAAAAGATCTGTTAATATTGGGACAAGCAGAAATACTTCCGTCAATAAGCACGGAACCGATGTTTATTCCGGCTCTGCAAAAAAAGAATGAATCTCGAACAAGTGTTTCATATTTTCCGGTAAATGCTTCACAACTGAATTTGACATCAATGATTCCTTCTTTTCTTGTTTTGACAATAAAATCCATCATTTGCCTTAGTTGACAATTGCTTAATTGCAAAAGAGGGTTGTGGGCAGCTCGTCCGATTGGGGCAATGGTGAAGAGTCTCCAGGCCTTTGTTTTGTGTTTTACTAAAAGATTTTTGATAGCTTCAAGTTCATCAATATTTTTTTGGTGAACACAAGTAACAACGTCATAGCTCAGTTGTGGTGATGAGGCAATCAAGTCCAATGCACGCAAAGCATAAGAATAACTATCCGGATTCCCGCGTAGTCGGTTGTGAGTTTCTTCCATTCCGTCAAAGCTAAGGGTTATGGCCCCCATACCGGCATTGAGCAGTTTGAGGTGGTTTTCTTTATTGTATGCAAATCCATTGGTAACAATTCCCCATCGAAATCCGTGCTCTCTGAGTTTTAAGCCACACTCGGGCAAGTCAGACCGCATTAAAGGTTCTCCACCGGTAATGACAACCATTGTAGTGCCGGACTTATATATTTTATTAAGTGGTATAATTGCTTGAAGAAAATCATCAAAAGGCATATCTTCAAGAGCTGAGGTTCTCTTACAATCCGAACCACAGTGGAGGCAATTAAGATTACAACGCAAAGTGCATTCCCAAAACAGATAATTTAATTCATGAATAGCGATTTCATTTTTTCTAAATTGTCGGTGGAGAAATTGCCCAATTTGTTTTTTCATTAAAATAAGTCTTACTTATCACTATTCTGAAGTGAGACATTTAGCGTGCACCCGGAATAGTTTTCAGGTACAATTATAGTAGTATCGAGTGGTAAAAAATGACCATTTTCCAAAGAATCTATGTCAGCAAAATGAACAGGATATTGACCATTTCGGTATGTTTCAATTTTATATTTTCCCAAAGAATCAGTAAGAATAGAAGCTACAACATATTCACCGTCCATTAAAGATACTTCAATTCCCTCAATGGGAGTTTCGGAATTGTCAGAAGTAACAGTGCCGGTGATAAAAAAATTATAATTATCACAATCCACACAGCCGTAGCAAGCCTGAAAAACAAACATCAATGCGGTGAAGCTAAAAAGACCGAAAAATTTCCTGATTAGTATTCTTTTCTTTTTTTGGATTTTGTTAAACATGATTTGTATTATTAATATTACATGGTATGAAACGATACAAAAGTAAAAAATATTTTGATTAACAATAAACAGAAACTGAAAAATTCGGTAAATTGTATATCTTTGCGCACTTATTTATATGTATATGAAAAGAGCTGATTATATTTTTGAGACCAGTTGGGAAATCTGTAACAAAGTGGGGGGAATACATACTGTCATATCTACCAAAGCTTTTACTGCAGTTGAGAAATTAAAAAACAACTACATTTGTATTGGTCCTGATCTGTCGAGGGAATCAAATGGACATCCCGATTTTGTCGATGATAGTTCACTTTATAAAAACTGGCTTGCAGTTGCCCACGAAGAAGGTCTGAGAATTAGAATAGGACGGTGGAAAGTAAGCGGGAATCCGATTGTTATTTTGGTAGATTTCTCCAATTACTATGAAAAAAAGAATGAAATTTTGACTCAATTCTGGCTAAATTACAAGCTGGATTCTATTTCGGGGCACTGGGATTATACGGAGCCGGCACTTTTTGGCTATGCGGCAGGAAAAGTTATTGACAGCTTTTACCGTTTCCATTGTAGTGCAATGGATAATATTGTTGCTCATTTTCATGAATGGATGACCGGTGCGGGAATCCTTTTTCTGGAAGATGTTGCCCCTCAGATAGCAACAGTTTTTACCACTCATGCTACTGTCCTTGGTCGTTCAATTGCCGGGAACGGACTTCCGCTATATGGTAATATTAGTCAGTATAATCCCCAGGATATGGCAAACAAATTTGATGTTCAGTCAAAATTTTCTCTGGAAAGCCTTTCCGCTAATATTGCAGATGCTTTTAGCACGGTAAGTGAAATTACCAATCAAGAATGTTCCTCCTTTTTACAGAAAGCTGTTGACGTTGTTACCATTAATGGTTTTGAAAATAATTTTGTACCGCAAGGAGAGGAGTATTTGAGAAAAAGAAGAGTTGCCCGACAAAAATTGGTTCAGGTGGCATCTTCTTTGTTACAGCAACAAATTTCTTCGGATGCTCTTTTTGTTATTAATAGCGGGCGATATGAATTTAAAAACAAGGGAATAGATCTCTTTATCAAAGGTCTTGCCCAATTACGTGATTCTAATCCTAACAAAGAGGTAGTGGCTTTTATTACTGTTCCTGCCGGAACAAGCGGTCAAAGAGAAGACTTATTGAAAAATATGACGCTTCCGGTTTCTGATAATCCGATACTGAATGATTATGCCACTCATCCTTTGCACGACGCGGCTCATGATCCTATTATTCAACTTTTAAAAGAGCTTGACTTAAACAACAGTCCCGATTGTAAAATTAAAGTGGTTTTTGTTCCGGTATATCTAAATGGCTATGATGGCATCTTTAATTTATCCTATTATGATTTGTTGGTGGGATTTGATTTGTCTGTTTTTCCTTCCTATTATGAGCCATGGGGTTATACACCATTGGAAAGTGTGGCTTTTGGTATTCCTACTGTAACCACCTCTTTGTCGGGTTTCGGAACATGGGTCAAAGATAATTTTGGGGTACAAAAAAGTGCCTGGGTTATCGACAGGGGTGATACTAACAGTGAAGAAGTGATTACAAAAATTGCGGAGGCGATTTATTATTTTACTCATGCTTCTGCCGAAGAATCAGCACTCATTTCTCGCAATGCAGTCGAAATTTCCCAAAAAGCTTTATGGAAGAATTTGTATAATAATTATTTGCAACTTTATGATCTCGCTATTTCAAAAAGCAATGAGCGATATGAACTCTATAAAAATAAAACTTCCGGCATTAGTTTGATGGTCGATAAGATTGAAAAGCCAAAGCCCAAATGGAAACGTATTATTGTTAAATCGGCACTTACTGAAAATCTTAAACCTCTGAATGAAATTGCCTATAATTTGTGGTGGAGCTGGAATTATCAGGCTAAAGAACTTTTTGTAGAAGTCGGTGGGGAGGATTTGTGGAAAAAGTATGAAGAAAATCCGGTCCATTTGCTACAAATGCTGCCTTTGGAAAGAATTGACCACTTTGATCAGGATAAGCAATTTTTGAAAAAACTCGGGAAAGTATATAAAGATTTTAAAACTTATCTCGATACCCCGTCTCATCGTTCTGAAAAGAAAGTGGCTTATTTTAGTATGGAATTCGGAATCAGTAATGAATTAAAAATTTTTTCCGGAGGACTCGGCATGTTGGCCGGCGACTATCTTAAAGAGGCCAGTGATTGTAATGTTAATATGGTTGGCGTTGGATTATTGTATCGTAACGGTTATTTTTCTCAGCAGATTTCTCTTAATGGTGAACAGGTAAATCTTTATCCATCTCAAAGTTTTTCTAAATTACCTATCTATCCGCTTAAAGATAATAATGGAGATTGGAAAAAAATAAGCATAGCTTTGCACGGTCGTAACTTGTACGCCAGAATTTGGCGGGTTAATGTGGGGAGGATTCCGCTATATCTTTTGGATACAGATTTTAATGAAAATAGTGATGAAGATAGAAAAGTCACCGGGACGCTATATGGCGGTGATATTGAAAACAGGTTAAAACAGGAGATTCTTTTGGGTATCGGAGGAATTAGAATGCTCGATCTTCTTCGCGAAAACCCTGAAATATTTCATTTAAATGAAGGTCATGCTGCTTTTTTATCTCTCGAAAGAATAAGGGTAATCATGCAGACTCATCATGTCAATTTTCAGATTGCTATGGAACTGGTGAAAGCCTCTTCGCTCTTTACCACCCATACTCCTGTCCCGGCTGGTCATGATGCTTTTAGTGAAGATTTGATGAGAATTTATTTTTCCAATTATCCCGACAGGTATAATATAACATGGAACTCTTTTATGGCATTGGGTCGAAAACATGTCAAATATGTTAATGACAAATTCTCCATGAGTATTCTTGCTTGTCATCTTTCCCAGGAAATTAACGGTGTTAGTCGAATCCATGGAAGAGTCTCTCGCGAAATGTTCGAAGACCTTTATGAAGGCCATTTTGCAAACGAATTGCATATCGGGTATGTTACCAACGGGGTTCATTATCCAACATGGACACACAAAAAGTGGCAGATGCTTCATCTTGACACTTTCGGAAATGACTTTTTGACCGATTCTTCTAATCCCCAAATATGGAATAAAATATACAATGTGAATGATGATGAAATATGGAAAATTAAAGAGGAATTAAGAGGCGAATTGATTGATAATGTCAAAATACTTCTGGAAGAACAGATGAGCAGGAGAAATGAATCCCCTTCCTTAATTGTAAATACACTGAAATCTATCCGTAAAGACGTTCTTACCGTTGGATTTGCCCGTCGTTTTGCTACTTATAAAAGAGCTCACTTGTTATTTACCAATGAATCCAATTTGAACAGATTGCTCAATAACCCCGCTAATCCCATTCAGTTGTTATTTGCCGGAAAAGCCCATCCTGAAGATAAAGCTGGGCAGGATTTGATAAAAAAAATTATTGAATTCTCCCGCAAACCCGAATTTATGGGAAAGATTATTTTTGTGGAAAATTATGATATGATTTTGGCTAAAAAACTGGTCTCCGGTTGTGATGTTTGGCTCAATACGCCTGAACGTCCGATGGAAGCATCCGGTACCAGCGGAGAAAAAGCCGTGATGAACGGAGTGCTTAATTTCAGTGTTTTAGACGGTTGGTGGGCAGAAGGCTATACCGAGCGAGCCGGTTGGGCATTGAATGAAAAAATTACCTATTCCGAAAATCAACTTCAGGATGAATTGGATAGTGCTACTTTATTCTCGATTTTTGAAGAACAGATTGCCCCTGCTTTTTATAAACGCAATAAGGATAATATTCCAATTGATTGGGTTATGATGATGAAAAAAAACTTTGCCGCCATCTCTCCTCATTTCACTATGAAAAGACAGATTGATGATTATTATGCTAAATTTTATGCGAAACTTGAACAACAGACAAACCTCCTTTGTGACAATAATTTTGAGAATGTTCACCGGCTTTGGCGTTGGAAAGTCAAAATGATTAATTCGTGGGACGATATCGAAATTGGCAGAGTTAGTCTTAGGGAAACAGCAGATATTAATTATTTTATCGGAACAACCCTTAATTCTTTTGTTGAACTTAAACTGGGCGCTATTGAACCTGATGACTTGAAATTGGAAATGATTATTACAGAGAGAAATACAGAAAAAGATTGTCTGATGAAAAAATATCCCTTTGTTTTTCAATCTCAAGAAAATGGTGTTTCTATTTATAAATGTGTTATTGAAACTAAAGATGCCGGAATGTGGAATGCCGCTATCAGAATGATTCCTTTTAATACTTTGCTTCCAAATGATTTGGATTTTAATATGGTAAAATGGATTTGATGTTCGTTCTAATTTTAAGTTTTTTTTATGTTAATTAATTTACTGAAAAATTACAAGATTTATTTAGTTTCTGAATCCCCGAGAAGGCATCAGCTTTTAAGCGAAATGGGAGTTGATTTTGAGTTTATGCCTGTTCGGGTTGAAGAGAAATATCCTACTAAACTGAAGCCTGTTGAGATAGCTGAATATCTGTCTCAGTTAAAACTATCGCCCATCAAAATGGAATTATTTCCTAATGAAACCATTTTTATTGCCTGCGATACTATTGTTGTTATTGATGATCAAGTTATCGGAAAGCCAACTGATGAAAAGGATGCCTTGCAGATGCTTCGGAAATTGTCAGGGAAAGAACATATTGTAATAAGCGGATTGACAATTGCCACTCCTGTAAAAAAACTCACTTCCCATAAACAAACATTGGTGAAGTTTAGGGATTTTTCTGATGAAGAATTGCAATATTATGTTGCTCGCTACAAGCCTCTTGACAAAGCCGGAGCCTACGGAGTACAGGATTGGCTGGGTTATGTTGGGATTGACTATATTCAAGGTTCCTTTTATAATGTAATGGGGTTGCCGACTAAGCTGCTTTGGGATATGTTGGCTGAAATTGTTTGAGGTTTTTCATGACTTCTTGATTAAAAGATGTTTTAAATTTAGAATTTTTGTTTTGGATGTTATGAATCGCTACGGAGCTTAGCAATCATGCTTCTTGTCACAATCGCTGAATCTTAATAGAATTTCTTGTTTCCATTTTTCCAAATAGTATTCATATAAATTCAAATTTAACTTTTTTTAAAGTAAATAATTTCTTTATTCGTTAATTATAGAATCTTTTTATTTGAAAACAAAATAGAAAATTGATTCCCTTACCCAAAAATTTTCCTTGATTTATAATCAATAAATATTCTAATCAAATAAACATATTTCTATATGACTTATTTAAATTATTGAAAGTCAATTTCATATAAATTATTTTTGTTAAAAAGACAATTTTTTGTTTTTATTTACATTTGGCTTATGTTTTGTATTTTGATTTTTTATACTTTTGCGGCTTGATAAAAATTGGGGAGATGAGACTCTTTTTTCTATTTATAAAACAGCTTTTTAAGTATTTTAATATACTTATTTTTCTTTTTTTCATTTTTTTTAATTTCATTCGGTCTCTTTTTTTTGATACGCTATTTGTAAAAAATTTTTCTAATGTCAATTATTTCCTGAAAAATCATTTTTTTTCTCCTTCTTTCTTTTTAAAAAGGATTCTCCCCGTTTTCTTTTTGCTTTTTTTAAGTGCCAATGTTAATGCACAGATTACAGTCGGTCCATATTTTCCGGATGTTGGGGCTAGTATTGCTGGTATAGGAAATAAGGCATGGAGTAGTCCAGAAAGAATAACTGCGAGCGATGGCTGGCGTTCAAGTCTCACTCTAGCTAGTGGGCAAATTAGTAATTATCTTAAAGCTACAAGTTATGGTTTTGCTATTCCAACAAATGCAACTATTCTTGGAATTCAGGTTTCGATAGGACGTAGAGCAAGTCAGGATTATCGTATTTATGATTATCAGGTAAAATTGGTTAAAAATAATACTATTACCGGATCAGATTCTGCTGCTACAACAATTCCATGGCCATCAACGCAAGCAGAATATTCATATGGTGGAACATCTGGTCTTTGGGGCACAACTTGGACCCCTGCTGATATAAACAATACTAATTTTGGTGTTGTTGTTGCTGTCAGATCTAATTCAAATAATAGCACAGCAAGTGTAGATTATATTACTATTTCAGTTACCTATAGTGTCCCTCCTGTCTGGTTTAAGGCAGATGCAGGTGTTACACCATCCACAAATAATGCTACTGTCACTTCCTGGGTGGATCGAAACTATCCTTTTACGGCAACTAGCAGCGGAGGAAATGTTACCTATCAGACAAATGCCATCAATTTTAATCCTGCTTTATCCTTTTCTAATGTTGATCGGAGCTTCCCAATAGGAACGAACTTTTCTGCCCAAACCCTTATTGTTGTCAATAAAATTACTTCAACGACTGATTTGTCAGGACTTTTTGGGGCAGGTGATGTAACTCCTGATAAAGGGATAAGGTTAAGTAATGATCCTGCGGATGTATATGAAGATGCCTCTTGGTATGGTGATAACAATATTGATGACTGGACAACTTCTTATCCTACAAATGGAGTGGCTAAAATTAATGGATTAAGTGGAAAATCGCATGGTTTTAAATTGAATATTGTAAGTCAAATAAGGCCAAGTGCCATTTTCAATAGTACATTTTACTTTGGAGGATATTTTCAAGCTCGTCCCTTTTCAGGTCAAATTGCCGAAGTATTTGCTATTAGTGGTAATTCAGAAAGTTCCCTGCTTCAAATTGAAACCTACCTTGCATTGAAATATGGTATTACATTAGGTAATCCTACAAATAGAGTTGATTATATTGCTTCTGACGGAACGGTTATTTGGACAGGCTCTTCTACTTATCAAAATGATGTTCACGGAATAGGTCGTGATAATACTTACGGTCTGGATCAAAGATCTTCAAAAAGTGAATATCCTAAAGCAGATATTCTTACTATTCAAAGTGGGAGTTCTTTTTCTACCCCTTCATCTGCACAAACCGGGACGGCATTGACAAATCTTCAATTCTTTATTGCCGGTCATAATGGATTGTCTGACAGTGTTTTTGCAGATATGGCCAATGTTGCCAGTTATAAATGTATGCCTCGTATTTGGTATGCAAGGGTAACGAATGGCTTAAGTACAGAAAGTTTCAGGTTTGATTTGACAGGGATAAATGTCCCAAGCTATTGTAAAATAGGTGTACTCAAAGCCAATAATGCTTCTTTTACTACTAATGTTGTTTTTGTTGAAGGTACTTTAGTCGGAAATCTTTTGACTGTCAATAACCTTCAAATTACAAATGGTCAATATTTTACAGTGGCAATTATTCCCCTCCAAACTATTGAGCTTTTTAGTTTTACAAATGCCGATATTTGCCACGGAGGTACAAATAGTGCCAATGCATTAGTGACAAATTCTGCTTCCGGTTCCTATATTTGGCAATCAAGTACTAACAATATTACTTGGACTCAGATTAACAACGGAGCCGATTATACTATTTCTGCTATTCCCAATTTTGAAACATTCGAAACCAACAATTTTTCCACCTTTGATTGGACTCACTCGGCAACTTACCCATGGATAATCACACCTTTTTCCGTTTATGCAGGTACTTATTCCGCAAGATCCGCTTCCGGTTTACCTAATTATGGAGTATCTTCCCTGGAAATAACCATGGATGTTGCTCAGGCTGGCGTAATTAGCTATTATAGAAAAGTCTCTTCTGAACGAAATTATGATTTTTTTAGATTTTATATTGATGGAGTTGAAAAGGAGAAACTTTCCTATGAAATTGATTGGGGGGATGCTTCGTTTCCTGTAACAAGTGGTACTCATACTTTTAAATTTGAGTATAAAAAAGATGCCTATGTGTCAGACGGATCAGATTGTGTTTGGATTGACAATATCTCTTTCCCTATATATGGACAAATATTAAATGTGAACTCTAATAACACTCTTGTTTCCGGCAATCATTATTACAGAGTTATTTATTCAGATTTATGTTCTTCTGATACTTCTAATGTTGAAAGTTTTAATGTATATCCAATTGTAAATGGAGGAACTATTGGTTCGAATCAGAGTATATGCTATAACACTAGGCCTGCTTCTTTTACTAGTGTTGTTAATGGCGTTGGTGGTAGTGGCGGCACTTATCAATGGTATAAATCCAGCGATAATTCAACATGGGTATTAATTCCGGAAGCAACATCCTCAACCTATTCAGAGCCAGGTAATTTAACTTCAAGTTACTATTATCATCGTCTATATATTTCCAGTTGTGGATCTGCTTTTTCAAATTCAATATATGTTAAGGTCAACTCAGAATTAACATCCGGAACTATTTCCTCTGATCAAACTATTTGTTATAATACTGTACCTTCAACGTTCACAGGAACAACTGTAGTTGGAGATTCCATTCATTATCAGTGGCAAAAAATAGTAGGTGGAGATACCACAAACATTGTAGATGCAATAACTGCTAACTATACAGAAACATCACATTTAACTACAACAACACAATATCGCAGAGCGGTGCTAAGCAATATCGGATGTGGAACTGTTTATTCAAATATAATAACGATTACCGTTTATCCGGAAGTAAATCCGGGTACAATTGGTTCAGATCAGAGTATATGTTATAATACAGTACCTGCTGCTTTTACAAATACGCCGGCTCAAGGCGGTGGAGGTGGTTTATATCAATGGAAAAAAACAACCGATTTTAGTACTTATCAGAATGTGTCATCATCACAGTCCTATAGTGAGACTGGAAGTTTAATAACCACAACGCATTATTTCCGGCAATATATTACAACGAGTTGTGGAATTGTCAATTCGGATACTATTGATATTGTGGTTTATGCTTCTTTATCTCCGGGGTCAATAGGTTCAAGTCAGACTATCTGTAGTGGTACTAAACCGGCTACATTCACTTCAACCGGAAGCGCTCAGGGGGGAGGAAGTAATAACAGTTATCAGTGGCAAAGAAAACTTTTCGGAGGTTCATGGACCAATATTAGTGGTGCAAATGGTGCAAATTATACAGAGTCATCTAATCTTATTAATGTAACAAAATACCGGAGAGCCTATGTAAGTAATGATGGTTGTGGAACAGTATATACCGATTCAGTAACAGTATCCGTTTATCCGATATCCAACCCCGGAACGATTGGAACAAGCGATACAATATGTTATAATACAACCCCTTCTCCTTTTATCAATATAACAGCCGCAAGTGGTGGCGGTGGTGGAAGCTATCAATGGCAAAAATCTACGAACGGAACAACTTGGAATAACATCTCAGGAGCAACTTCTGCTACTTATACAGAACTTTCCCATCTGACATCATTAACCTATTACCGACGGGCTTACCAAAGTAGTTGTGATACTACCTATTCTAATGTTGTAGTCATTACTTTGTATGGTGTTTTAGATGGAGGAACTATCGGCTCTAATCAGAGTA
>JAEWNB010000075.1 GCA_023392945.1 Bacteroidota bacterium | reverse complement strand
TGGCAAAAACTCCAATTAAGCAGTATGCTTTTAGATTACTTGTTTTTTCAATAATTATATCAGCCTTAACTGTTATAATGCAATGGCAGTATCCACAATATTCAACTCCTGCCTTGCCTTATATAGTACTTTTTTTCTTTATTATTACTCTTTTTACATTATATATTATATTAAGGAGTGACCAACACAGGGATGAAAAAAGATTTATTTCAAGGTATCTGCTGTCTCGTACAGTAAAATTTATGTCCTGTCTTCTATTTGTATTCCTTTATATTATTTTAAATAAAGAAGATAAATGGCGATTTGCGATATCATTTATTATCATATATTTTTTATTTGCCATTTTTGAGATTTTTGCCCTCAAGGGTAATTCAAAAAAAGAAAAAGATAATTAAGTCTATTAATAGACACTTGCCAAAGTAACCACACTCACTTTTACATTTTCAATTTCAATTATTTTTTGAATAGCTGCTTCAGTAGTAGCTCCGGTTGTAAGAACGTCGTCACACAATAAAACATGCTTATCCTTAAGAAATTCCTTATCAGTTAATTCAAAGACATCACGGACATTTTCCCAACGATTAAAACGACTTTTTTTTGTTTGGGTTCCGGTATATTCAGTTCTTATTAATAGATTTGCATTATACGGCAGATTCATTCCTTTACTAAGACCTTTAGCTATCCATTCACTTTGATTATATCCTCTTAATTTCAATTTTTTTTCATGCAAAGGAATTGGAATAATAATATCAATATTCTGATATTCTTTTTGTTGGATTAATTTTTCACCATAATAAATTCCAAGATATTCGCCCAGATATTTATTTCCCTTATATTTTAAACTATGCAATATTTTTTGTACCTGATTTTCTTTTTTATAAAAAAGCAAGGAAGCAACATTTTCGACTCTGACTCTTCCTGAAAAAATATTTTTTAAAGGATTTTCAATAAATAAATGATAATTTGTTTCAGGCAAATGAAGCATACAATTTAAACAAAGATGCTTTTCATTTTGTTGTAAAGCATTAAGACAAGAAACACAAGATTTTGGATAAAAAAAGGATAAAAGGTTGAGGGCTGGTTTAGTAAATATTTTTTTCATAACACAATTAAAATAGTATATTTGCAGTTTAATTAGAGTTTACAAAATTAATTATTTTCAATATGGAAACAACAACAGAATTTAAAAATGAACAAACCAATCCATTAAAAAAATGGGTGATTACATTGGCAATCTTAGCCATAGTATTTTTTGCAACAACTCTTTATTTTGGATTTTTTGCAAAGCCTGTTTTTAATACACAATATGTTGAAGCTACTACTGAGAAAGAAAATCTTCAGACCGAATTGGATTCATTATTAGCTGCACATGATAAAATTAAAACTGAGTATGGGGATCTTTCAGAGCAACTTAGTGAAAAAGACAGTACCATAATAGCTAATGCTGAAGAAATTAAGAAATTAATCAATTCTCAGGCCGACTACAAAAAAATCAAAAAACAACTTGCCCGTCTGCAAACTATTGCGAAAGAATATGTTGATGAAATGGATAAATTGTATCAGGAAAATCTTGCATTAAAACAAGAAAACACGCAGGTAAAAGAGTCCCTCGTTCAGGAGAAGGAAAAAAGTGCCACCTATCAACAGGAAAAAGAAAACTTAAGTGCTAAAATTACAACTGCTGCTGTTTTTAAAGCATATAATATATATAGTCGTGCCGTTTACTACAAATCCAGAAATTCCTCTGAAGTAATTACTGAAAAAGCTTCAAGAGCAAAAAAATTCAAAACCAGTTTAATTTTAGGAGAGAACTCTCTTATTGAGTCGGGACCTGTTAACATATATTGCAGAATTGCAGTTCCGGAAACAGGACGTGTTCTATCACCGGGTTCAAGTGATGCTTTTACTTTTAACAATAATGGTCAACAGTTACAATATACCGCAAAGACAACTATCAATTATACAAAAAAAGCAGAAAATGTTACTTTATTTTGGGATGTTCGTGATGGTGACAAAGTAGCAAAGGGTAAATATATTGTGGAAATATTTTCCGATTCCGGTTTTCTCGGTGAAACTTCTTTTGAACTTGATTAAAAAATATTGGGCTTTGTGAAAAAGAGCTTATTAGTTATATTTATTTCTCTTTTGGGCAATCTCTTGATTGCCCAAAATTTTGATTCATTAGCTGTCGTTAACGGAAATTGGAAAACTGACACTCTTGCAGAAGGACTGTTGCTTAAAAATTTATCCATTTCAGATAATTCTTTATTCAACTCAAATCAAAATATATATATTGTAGAGATCGATGAAAATAGGAATGACTTTTTCTTTAAACTGGCAGCATCGTCGACCTTAACCAAAACTTCCGAATTTTGTAAAAACAACAATGCTTTTGTTGCGATAAATGGTTCCTTTTTTTTTATGAAAAGTGGAATTCCCACTGACTATCTTAGAGTCAATGGCAAAAAATTTGCTTCAAATACTTATAAAGATGGCAAACGCAAAACCTATAAGAATGGTCTTCTTGCCATTCAAAACGGGCATCTTTCCATCATAATGCCGGACACCAATATTGATTTTGAAGATGGCTTGCAACAAGAAGAAATAATGACATCCGGACCAATGTTATTGTTTGATCATCAAACACTTTCATTTATTCAAAACTCATTTACATTAGATCGCCATAACAGAACAGGGGTTGCCATAACTGATGAGGGAAAAATATTACTAATAGTTGTTGACGGGCGAATGAAAGAAGCTGCGGGAATGACACTTAAGGAATTTGCATCCATTCTAAAATGGCTCAACGCTAAGACCATGCTAAACCTTGACGGGGGAGGTTCGAGTACCCTTTTTATTAACAAAGATAATTATGGTATCATGAATCATCCCACTGACAACGGAAAATATGATCATTTCGGAGAAAGGAAAGTAGCTAATGTTCTTCTACTTTTTTTGAATAAAAAGGAGTCTTCTACCTACTGATGATTTTAAATTCAGTTCTGCGATTTGCAGCTCGTCCCTCTTCGGTATCATTGGATGCAATCGGGTTATTTTTACCATACCCTTTGTAAGTCAATCGAGAGGAATCCACACCCTTTAAAATCAGATAATTATAAACTTCTTTTGAACGATCCAACGAGAGTCTTATGTTGTAATCATCACTGCCAGAATTATCAGTATGTCCACCAATTTCAATGTTTAACGAAGGATTCTGTTTCAAGTAATCAACCAGCTTATCTAACTCAACAAATGACTCATTTTTTAAACTACTTTTGTCAAAATCGAAGAAAATATTTCTCAAAATAAAAGTAGATCCCACATCGGGTCTACGCAAATTAATGTCTTTAAGAAAAGGTTCTAGCTTAGAATATGACTTTTTTAATTGGAAATTTTCCGAATAAAAAGGATAGAGGGGATTAGAAACATTAAGCAAAACATTTGTTCCGGTAAGGATACAAGCTAAAAACTCTCCTGTTTCAGGATCTGAACTTGTGGAAGTAATAATCTGATTTTGATTCAGGTCAAATAGCTCAATAGAAGCTTGAATTGGATGTAAAGAAACGGCATCCTGAACTCTTCCTTTAATATAAGTAACCGGAGTAGGACGAAGTCGTTCATCAAGTTCAAAGCTATATAAATCCAATCCTCCGAAACCTCCATCTTTATCTGAGGCAAAATAGGCGGTATTTCCAGATGCATTAATCAAAATATTGATTTCATCAGCGGGTGTATTAATCGGATAGCCAAGATTTATAGGCTCAGTCCAACTATTGTCTAGTAACAATGTAGAATAAAAAATATCTTTTCCACCCATTCCTCGATGACCATCAGAAGCAAAAAATAGAGTTTTTCCATCAGCATGAATAAAAGGTGCAGTATCATCATCTTTGGTATTGATAATAATGCCTAAATTTTCAGGAACAGTAAAGACTCCCTCTTCCGTCATTTCAGTTTTCCATATATCAATTTTGCCATTTCCGCCCGGACGGTTTGAGGCAAAATAGATAGTTTTTCCATCAGGAGAAATGGTTGGTTGTGATTCCCAAAAGGGAGAATTCACGGGCTGTCCAAAATTTCTGGGACGTGACCATCTACTTCCAATTTTTTTTGACCAATATAGGTCACAGCTACCATATCCGAAATCGGCATTGCATAGTGTAAAAAAAAGAAATCGACCATCCTGAGAAATGCACTGAGCCCCTTCATTATAGCTTGAATTAACAGGATTATCTAAGGGTTTTCTGGGCTGCCACTCACCATTTTCTTTCAAACTTGAATAGAAATCTTCTTCCATTTGACAAAAGGCACAAATAGTATTGTTATCTCTTGGGCGGCGAACCGTAAAGATAAATTCTTCCTCATCAGCAGTTAAAGCAGCCAAATATTCATCCCATTCCGAATTGATACTCTGACCGAGGTTGACAGGATTAAAATCGACAGGATTTTTAAGTGCTTCAATCCCGAACGCACATGTTTCAAGTCCTTTCATAACCTCATCCATCAAAGAGGATTCATTTCCGGTTTTCTCCAGATATAAATTAAAATTTTTCTGAGCATTCTGATAACGTCCGCATTTCAACTCTTCTCCGGCAGCAATAAAAAATAAATTCGGCTTTGGGTTCTTAAGTAAACTAATAGCTTTATTATAACAATCGGCTGCTTTTTCAGATTGTAATGTAACATTATAAATATCACCATACAAAACATAAGCATCGGCGTATGAAGAGTCAAGGGACAAAGATTTCTGAAGATATTTTTCTGCTTTGTCAAATTGTTGCAAATTAATAGCTTCTTTGGCCTTATTACAAAGATTCATGATTTTTTTGCTTGCATTTTGCTGAGAAAATGAGGCGGAAGTAACTAGAATTATCAACAATGATAATACAAATGGGCGAATTTTCATAGTAGGGAAATTAATAACTAAATTATATTTTTCTCCGATTTTGCCTGTTGCCAAAGAAGCTCCATTTCATTAAGAGTCATTTCCGATAAGGGTTTCCCGGATTCAAGAGAACATTTTTCCATAAATTGAAAACGTCTGATAAATTTTCTGTTAGTCTTTTCAAGTGCATCTTCCGGATTGATTTTTATAAAACGCGCATAGTTAACAAGTGCAAAAAGAAGATCTCCAAATTCATCTTCCATTTTACAAGAATTTAAATCCATTTCAGATTTAAACTCCCTAATTTCTTCTTCAACTTTATCCCAAACTTGTTCTTTTTTTTCCCAATCAAAACCCACTCCTCTTACTTTTTCCTGAATTCGATATGCTTTAACCATTGCCGGGAGTGAAGAAGGAACGCCTGCCAGGACAGATTTATTTCCCTCTTTTAATTTAATTTTCTCCCAATTATTCTTAACATCATCAACGTCAGCAACCTTAACGTCTCCAAAAATATGCGGATGGCGACGAATTAACTTTTCACATATCCCGTTCAAAACATCAGCAATATCAAAAGAACCTGATTCTGAACCGATTTTTGCATAAAAAACAAGATGGAGCATAAGATCTCCCAACTCTTTAGAAATTTCCAAAGGATTATTGTCGAGGATGGCATCAGATAGTTCGTAAGTTTCCTCAATAGTCAAATAACGAAGCGTTTCAAATGTTTGTTTGCTATCCCAGGGACACTTCTCTCTGAGTTCATCCATAATATCCAATAATCTTTTAAAGGCTGAGAGTCTGTTATCTTGCATATTATAATTTTAATAAAATTAGTAATAAAATAAAAAGTTGCCTCAAATCATCATTTTCTTTAGTAAGCTCT
>JAEWNB010000068.1 GCA_023392945.1 Bacteroidota bacterium | reverse complement strand
ACAATTTTAGATTACAAAACCGGCAAAGTAGATGAAAAAAATCTACAATTCAATGATATGTCTACGCTCTTTACTGACCCCGACCAGAAGATTCTATTTCAACTCTTTGTTTACTCTTACCTGTATTATAAAAACAATTCCTCTTTTGAGACTCCTTTAACTTGCGGAATTATTAGTTTCAGAGAAATTAATATGAATACCGGTAAAAACATCTTATTCCCTTCAATTTCAAATTCCTTAAATGGCAACACAATATCTCCCGATCTTATTGATGATTTTGAAGCATCTCTTAAGGAAATGTTGACCGAGATATTCAATCCTTCCATTCCATTCCGGAGGACTGAACAATACGACCACTGCAAATATTGTGATTATAAGCAAATTTGTAGCAGGTAAAGGAAATTAGCACTAAGGATTATTACATTAAATATTTTTGTACTTTTGTCAATTGATTTCTGTAATGCTAAAAAAAGAGGAAATACATATTATAAAGCGTGTTATATCACAAGCCAAAAATGTGGTTATCATCTCCCATTACAATCCTGATGGAGATGCTGTTGGTTCTTCTTTAGGATTATTTCATTTTTTTAATAATGAAGGGTATAATACAAAAGTAATTCTTCCAAATCCCTTTCCGGATTTTCTCAAATGGATGAAAGGAAGTGATACTATTTTGGTAGCTCAGGGCAAAATGAATGAATCGGTGAAGTTGATTTTGGAAGCAGATTTACTTTTTGTGTTAGACATGAATGCGCCCAACCGAGCCGGCAATGAACTTGGCGATGCCATAATCGCTTCAAAAGCATTTAAAATTCTCATAGATCATCATAAGAATCCTGATATTGAATGCAATATAATGCTTTCAACCCCTAAAACCACCTCAACTTGTGAACTTGTTTACCGCTTTTTGTTTGAATATCTCAAAGCAAAAGACCGACTTACAAAAGAGATTGCTGAATGCCTTTATGTGGGAATTATCACCGATACAGGATCCTTAACTTATGCCTGCAACTATCCGGGGACATACAAAATTCTGAGTAAGCTCATTAAGCTGGATATTGACGGAGAACATATTCATCGTCAAATTTATGACAACTACTCCGAAAGCAGAATAAAACTACTTGGGTTATCTTTGAGTAAACGGTTGACAGTGCTTCCTGACTATGCAACTTCCTATATTTACCTTACAAAACAAGACTTGCTCGATCACAACTATAAAATTGGGGACACCGAGGGATTTGTCAATTACGGACTTTCTCTGAAATCAGTTCAGTTTACCGCTTTCTTTATCCAACGTGACAATCGCATCAGAATATCATTCCGTTCAAAAGGCAATTTTGATGTTAGCCGGTTTGCAAAAAAACATTTTAATGGTGGTGGTCATAAAAATGCTTCTGCTGCCTATCACTACGATACACTAGAAAATACTATAAAATATTTTGAGGAGATTATTAAAGAGTATCAACAAGAGTTGCTGCTTCAGTGTGACACAATTAATACTCCATATAAGCAATATCATTCTTTAAGAATGGATCAGGATAACGATTGAGGATTGAAATGAATATCAAAACTTTTTATATAATAATGGTAGTATTTCTACTCTTTTCTTCCTGTAATGACAGAACTCCCAGTGGAATTGTTTTAAAACAGAATCACGATAAAGATGTTGAAAAAGCAGATCCATTTATTGAGGGAAACAAAAAAATTGTAAATTGGGAAAACGAAGAAATTGAACTTTTTATCAAACGATATGGGTGGAATACGACCAATACCGGGACAGGTCTTAAAATTCAAATTACAAAAGAAGGAATTGGGAATTTTCCCCGTGAAGGTGATAAGGTGATTTTGAAATATAAAACCATGCTGCTTACCGGAGATGTAGTTTATAGTTCGAAAACAGATGGAAATAAGGTTTTTATTGTTGACAAATCAGATGAAATTGCTGCATTACATGAAGCTGTTAAGCTGATGAAAAAAGGCTCTAAAGCCCAAGTTGTTATTCCTTCTCACCTGGCTTATGGAGTTGCCGGTGATGGAAATAAAATTTCGGGAAGGGTTTCTTTAGCCATGTACCTTGAGTTGACAGACATTATTTCAAATAAAGATAATACAAAATAACATAACCAATTAAAAAAACAATTAATCAAAAAAATTATGAAAAATCAAATCAGAAATTTAATCGTACTAGTTTTGGCTCTAGTTGTTGTGGGAGCTTTTTCTTCTTGCAGCAAATATAGAGGTTTTAAAAAGGATGACTCCGGCTTTTATTACAAAATTCATGTAGAAAACGACACTGCCGTTCAACCTAAAGATGGGGATATGGTTTTAATTGACTTTATCATCCGTACAGAAGATACAACCATTAATAAAGGAGTGACACATCTTCCTTTAAACGAAAGTTTCAAATTCTTCGAAGGAGACCTTTATACTGCTCTTAAAACTATGCATTTAGGAGATAGTGTAACTTTCATTTTCCCGGCCGACTCATTTGCCAAATATTATCTAAACAACAACTTCCCATACGAAAATAAGGAAATCTATATGGATGTAAAAATGATTGACCTGATGACCAAATCAGAAATTGAAGCCAAGCAAGCTGAATACAACCAAAAAATGGAAATTGCAAGAGTTTCTGAAGACAGCTTAAGAAATAACTATATTACCACTAATAATATTAAAACCAAGCCATCCTCAACAGGGTTATACTATATTCAGACCAAAGCTGGGACAGGCAAAAAAGCAGAAATGGGCAAACTGGTTACCGTTCATTACACCGGAAAATTACTTGACGGAACTGTTTTTGACAGCTCAATCGGGAAAGATCCAATTACTATTCAGTTAGGTGCAGGACAAGTAATCCCGGGCTGGGAAGAAGGTATTGCCATGATGAAAGAGGGAGGAAAAGCCACTCTCATTATTCCCTCAAAACTTGCTTATGATTCGTATGATGCCGGAATGATTCCTCCTTACTCGACCCTTGTATTTGACGTCGAAGTGGTTAGCGTTGGAGATGCCCCACAGGTTCAACCAACTATGGTCACTCCCGGAAAGTAAAAGCAACTAAGTAATAAAAAAAAACCACCATTCAGGTGGTTTTTTTATTACTTATTGTTGACAAAAAAACAATTTATTACGATAATCAAAAATATCTTTACTATAAATCTGAGAAAGAATCTGTGAAATATAAAGCCTATAGGAAGGTTCAGAAATTTTTAAATTTTCAAGATATTCAGTAACCTTATGCTGCAGTACAGCCTCTTTAAAATTGGTATCATAATCATGAATACTGAAAATAAAGGGATGAAGCATATCATCAGGAAAAAGTGAAATAAGATATCCTGCTCTCCATTTAACCCCCAATCCACCATTAATTTTTGCAAATTTATATAGCATAGGAATAGTAGTTGCATTATTTAATAATTTGTCAATATAACAATGAAAAGAAGCATGTCCATAATAGACTGACGAAAGTAATAAAAATTGATTTTCTTCATCTGTTAAGGTTTCATCAATTCCAATAATATAAAACCTTGAAAATTCGTTAATCGTGGGGATATAGTTGTATTTTGAATATTTCCAAATTTGAAATTCATTATAAAACAATTCACGATTCGGATCAAAATAAGACTTCCCGTTTGCAAGATATTCATCTCTGGTCATCCCGTAAGCGTACATGTAAAAAGTGTTTAGCACTGAATAGTGAAATCTATAACATTCACAACTGTTTTGCTTTGCAAGTAATAACTTAATAATTGTTTTTTCAGATATTACAGTTCTTGTTTTTTCGTAAATTGACTCCTTTAATTCTGTATAATTTGCAGGATATTTTGTCAAATTTATTGTTTCTCCGGAAAATAACGAATTATACTTTTTAATGATATCTTTTGATAAAGAGATTGATTCATCTCTATATATCAAACAATTACCAACATCTTTGGGATAATTTTTATTC
>JAEWNB010000065.1 GCA_023392945.1 Bacteroidota bacterium | reverse complement strand
TTTTCATTAATGACAAAAAGAGTTGTTATATTCAGTTTCTTCATAGTTTCAAGAGCCTCCACTGCCAGCATATTTGGGAGAATAGATTTTGGAGAGGTATTCATAACATCTTTTGCAAGAAGATGGGCATAATCGGGATTTTTCTGCAACATACGGCGTAAATCGCCATCGGTAACAGCACCTACCACTTTACCATTATCCACAACAGCGGTCACGCCCAGCATTTTCCCCGAAATCTCAAGAATCACTTCGGGCATAGTAGCATCGGGATTCACCATTGGCATTAAATTATTCTTATATAAATCAGAGACTTTCAGATAAAGCCGTTTCCCGAGGATCCCACCCGGGTGATATTTGGCAAAATCGGTAGAAGTAAATCCCCTAAGTTCCATCAAACAAGTGGCCAACGCATCCCCCATAGCCATTTGAGCAGTAGAGCTGGAAGTCGGAGCCAAATTATTGGGGCAAGCTTCCTTATCCACAGCGCAATTCAAAATATAATCTGCCTCTTTAGCCAAAAAAGAATCAACATTGCCCACAAGGGCGATTAAAATATTTCCACTCATCTTAAGAAACGGAACCAATAATGAAATTTCAGGAGTATTGCCGCTTTTGGAAATACAAAGAACCACATCATCCGGCTGAATAATACCCAAGTCGCCATGAATAGCATCGGCAGCATGCATAAAGATAGAAGGCGTTCCGGTTGAGTTAAGAGTAGCCACAATCTTCTGTCCTATTATGGCACTTTTGCCAATCCCGGAAACAATAAGCCGCCCTTTAGAATGAAGTATAACCTCCAATGATTTCACAAAATCATCATCAATAAAATTTTTAAGATTAAGGAGAGAATTTGCCTCTTCCTGCAAAACATTCTTCGCTAATTCCTTTAATTGAGAATCATCAATATTCATAATATCAGTTAGTTTATTCACTTATAAATTGGGGTTACTATTTGATTCTATCTTAACTTTTTTAATTCTTTCCGCAAATTTCTCATATTTTCTTCTTGTCACACAACTATCTTTAAAATAGTTTTGAAACTCTTCCTTTGACAAATTTTCAAAGTCTGCATTTTTGAAATGCAAAAATAGGGAAATTTTATCAAGTGCATCGGGATTCGGCTTACTGTTTTTATTATTGGGGCAAACATCCTGACAGACATCGCATCCAAAAATCCATTGAAACGTATTAGCCGAATTATCTCTATTTTCTTTATTTTCAATAGTATGAAAAGAAATACATTTACTAATATCCACCTGATAGGGTTTGGTAATAGCATGAACGGGACATGCCTCAACACAATGCCTACAGGAACCGCAATTGCGTTCTATT
This sequence comes from Bacteroidota bacterium, assembly GCA_023392945.1. Lineage (GTDB taxonomy): Bacteria > Bacteroidota > Bacteroidia > Bacteroidales > WCHB1-69 > JAGVVH01. The sequence continues at coordinate 7,886 of JAEWNB010000065.1, read as the reverse complement.
TCAGTATCATACTCAAAAACCACATCCGTCAGTATCGTGCCGATAAGGAAAAACGAGCCGTTGTCGTTCTGTAAAAGGGAATTTTTCCCGATATAGCCAAGTCCGGCTTTAACCGCCCAGTTTTTTTCGGTTATATTGGAACTATCGACCGTTATTTTGCAATGAGCCTCAGGATAGGCTTCGGAAATCATTTCGACTACCCTTTCCAGTTTATTTTTAATAAAAGAATGATAATCCTTAATAAAGGCATATTTCGCAATTTTATAATCCGCTTCGAGTTTTTGGTCGGTCAGATAATTATACAAAACAACAATCACACTTTTACAGCCCGGCAAAAGCAGTGCAGGAGAAAAACGCACTTCAACATCTCTTTCGAGATAGTCAAGAGTGGTCTGAGTTCCGTTATCAATTATAGAAGTAAAATATTGCTTTTCAGAAGACAATGGCATTGCCTTAGCTATTCCGCAAGCAGAAAAGCCCAAAAAAAGTGCCCTATTTTTAATATCACTTGCTGTCAACTCCATTTAAAAATATTTTCTATGGGAATTTAATCAGTTCAAAAGTCTCCGGAATCCGAATGGAAGTCGGTCCGGGAACATTATACTTAACATTTTTCACTTCGGCACTGGCTTTTACCCTTAAATGATTCATCTCAATAATCATCTCAGAAAAGAAACACGCTGAATCAACAGGCAAATAATTGTTGTAATTAACACGCAAAGAAGGGCTTTCATTATATGCAGAAAACACATTTCCAATAATTCTATTACTATTATCTAAAAAAAGCTCTTGTGTCAGACAATTAGCCTTCAATAAATTGCATCGTTTTTCTGCAACAAGATGCACATTTTCTTCATTTTCAAGAATCCTGAAATTATTTTCAAAATATTTAAAATCGGCAGCATTAAAAATTGCCTGAACCATATAAAAATCAAGTTTCAGCCCCAGCACCTTGCTAAATTGGGAATAATCGGCAATAAAATAATTATTTTCCATTTTATTGACGTATGTAATTTTTTCGGGTGTCATCACAATTCTGATAATTTCAATTCCGGAAACATTGAAATTCAAATAGATAATACTATCAATTCTATTCACAAAAAAGAGCTGAAAAGAACTGGAAGTAGTATCTTTTTCCAAAGCCAGCTTCATCCGATAGGAAATCCATTGATAATTTATTTCTGAAAGAGACAAATAGTCCAATTTTGGAAATGACTTCCCCGGAATCGGCCTATTAAAATCGGACGCGACAGAATCTTCCTGACATATTGCTTCTTGAAAGAGCGGATTCAATAAAAAAAGCAGCATAAGAATGCTAAAAGAATATTTCATTTCAAAAAAATCAATTATTCGTCCTCTTTCATCATATCCATAATGTCAGATTCCATCTCAATATCTTCTTCTGAATCATACGCAGAAGCATTCATAGTGGTAAGTGGTTTAGGCTCGTCATACGCGCCCCGCCAGGATTTAAAGTTATTGGCTTTCAGCCACACCGAGTATGATTTTGCAAAAGCAGGATCATACTCAATTCTTTTGTTTATCTCGTTTTGAATTTGTTCATAATCATAAATATCAAAGAAATCATTGTGCAATATTTCTTCGAAAGAATAGATTTCGTCAGGGTTCATCTCTATAATATTTTAATGTCCAAAAATATAAAAAATAATCACTTAAAAACATTTTTATTGCATACATATCTATTTAACCTCAAAAACCATAATAAATTGTATCTAATATAAACGACAACAATAGGAATCAGCTATTTGAAATATTATACTGTTTTGGGGGACATTCCGGCTCGCAGCGATTCGCCATTAAACTGAGAATAAACTATCCGAATTATTCCCAAAAACTTCCAAAAATTTCAAATTTTGATAAGCCTCCTATTTTAGAAATTAAAAAAAGAATAATCTTAACACTAAAATAGAAAAAATATCGTTAACTATTTAAATTTGTTTACATTATACTATATAATTAAAATTTAAAATCCTGAATATTCATGATAAAATTTGCGTTCATCCCTAATCCGTCCCAGAACAATTAAAAAAATACAAAATGCACTTTTTTAGTGAATTATTGAGTTTTTATTTTATAACTTTGACGCGTACTATTTATATTCTTTTCTGAAAAATAATTAGAAAAAATCAAAAGAAACCAAAAAGTAAACATAACTGTTTAATAAATAATACAAAAATGAAATTACTAAAAACCCGGATTTATTATTTGTGCAAAACAAATTTGGGCTGACATAGCCTCCGTCATGGTGTGCGCCAGTTGACGGAAGGCCATAAAAAAGGTGCCCTGCAGGGGAAGGTATTTTTGACATTGAAAAGAAATTTTACCCAACCCTGCTTCCAAGCACCTAAGGCATTGCAGAATATTATTTTCTGCTTTTATATGGTAGGTTTGTATCCATAATAGCACAAACAAATCACAACGGCAAAAATACAATATTTTTGTTTGAAGTGAACAAACTGAATTTAATATATACGTATATTCTTAAACATATCAAAATGAAAAAAAAAATTAATACTACAATAGGAATATTTATTGCAATAGCAATATCATTTTTTTCTTGTGAAAAAATAAATGATGTATCTAAAAGTAAAGATATAGATAATTACAGCAATCAACTTCCTGATAATAATAAAACTGGAGAGCTTAATCTAGTTATTATTGTAGCACAATTACATAGAGCAATAGAATTTAGACCGAGAGATGGAGAATATTGTGGTTGTGTAAATTGTTTTGGAATTTGTCAAGTTAGATTTTTTCCTGGCTTACTGGAGTGGTTTCGAGGTCTTCTCAAGGAGTCTAAACCAAGCGATCCCGATGAATCTGTTGTATTACTTGAATTTATTAACCAACAAAATTCAAAATTATATCTTTTAGAGAATAGAGAATTTTATGAAGAAGAATTTGGAGTTGATATCCCTATAGAAATCCCAACAGAAGCTTTAGAAGGAACAGGCAGAACTTCTGTAGAAATTAATAGTGGGTTATATTCTTTTGTGAATCAAATGGACACAATTTCATATTTAGGAGATGATTATACAAGTTATGGGTATATACTTGTAAGCACCACATGTCAATAATATAAAAATAAGGTTATTCAAAAACATCTTTTTATTATAAATTGTATATAATAAAACAATAATAAGTAATGGTAATTATATTTTTTTATATTTGTTAGATTATTTTGAATAACCTTTTATAAGCATTATAATGAAACAATTAAAATTTATATTTTTATGTTTAGTGCTTGCTTTCTGTTGTAGCAGCTGTGCTGTTATGGCCAAAATACTTTTTGGCATTTCGGTACCTAAAGAAAAGTCAGAGCAACAACTTGCCAAAGGAATCAATAAATATGAATTGGAAGAATTTGATCATTATTCCGTTTCAGAAGAGGGTTTTAAAGCCTATATAAAAACGGAAATTCAAACTGATTCGGACACAGAAAGAGGATTCACAATATGTCAGCCTTTGGTGTTCAAAAATGGCAAGTTGGTATATCCCGCTCAAATTAAGGGGTGTTCTTCAAAAGGAGTCGGTTTAATTCGACAATTACAAGACAGTACTGCTTATGTTCTCCGGGATTCGATTCTGATAGATAGTCTTATAAATACAAAGAATATTTTACAATTCGACAGTATACAATATGTACAGGCTACACAAGGCAAGGAGTTTGTTATCCTTTTGTATTGGGCGGTTTTTGCCGGAAAACTAAATAAAAACAGTGTCAAGTATCCGGCCGAAGTCCTAAAAAGGGAAATCGATTTCAATAACTTGAATGCAGTTGCATTTTTTGTTAATTTGGATATTAAAAAGGGATGGAGCTTTCAATTTAAAAACAACGGAAGAAAAGTAGTTTCTCGTAAATAGCTCAGACGAATAGGGGGACATTTTGCAAAGTGTAACATCTATCCAGTGAAAAAGAAAAATATATTGAATTTTAAAACTTAAACCAATGAAAAAAAATGCAAAATTCTTTATCCTAATCTTAGCGATTATATTTTCATATACGGCGTGTAAAGAAAATATTCCCCGGCACGAAACAAAGTGTGAAGGATATATTATTGACGGGATTAATGATAAACCTATTAAAGGGGCAACAGTTAAAGTGATCACCACTCAATTTGTCAATACTAAAGAGACCCATACTGACACCGCAACCATTTCCGAGGCTTGTGTATGGAAAATTGAAAAAATTTTCACTACCGATGAAAGAGGATATTTTCAGATTTCCTTTCCCAAAAGATCGGATGAAGATGTCAGGTCATCTTATCAACTTGAATTTAAACTCCCACCGGTATATTCTTCCTGTTCAAACTGTTTTTCTATTCGTTTAACCTCAGAAGATTTAGAAGAGAATGAAAAAATCACATTGGGAAGAATAGTCTTTTATCCAAACGAACCTTAAAAATATCATTCATTCAGCACTCAGCAATCAATAATACCGATACAATTCCCTGCCATTTTCAGAAATTAACCTTAATTCCGAAATGAATGATTCCCGATTTAAGGGAGATTGGGTTATCATATTGCCTTCCGAGTGCATACATCAAATAAAACATTCCGGCTTTGGTATCAAAAGCCGTTCCGACTCCAAAGCCGAAAGGGGTATCATTTGAATAATTTCCGGTAATATTTTTCTCATACCAGGCAAGATTAAAGAATGCATTTATATATGATCTTTTTGCATAAACAAATCGCAGTTCCGTCAAGCCGATGAGATAAGAAGAAGCATAAATTTCATTCTCGTTGAATCCACGGAGGGTATTAAATCCTCCAATTTTAAAAAGCTCATTCACAAGATTGTCACTTCCCATTAAAGCACCTCCTTTTGCCGCTAACAGTACTACCCATTTTTTGTGCAGTGGAATATAGCCGGTAACATCTCCCCAAACGCGATAACGCAATGTATTCATTTCAATTCCATCATAAATAATGTCGTCAACTTTGCTGTTTTTCACAATTTTGCGCTTTCCGGCCGATGCATTGAGCAGCAATGAATATCCTTTACGGGGATTATAGAGATAATCCAGCTTTCTATATAGAAATTCCACCCCGTACATCGTTTTTTTGTAATCTGCAAAATCTAAATTTTCATTATCAACAACCAGCAAATCGGCAGAAAGAATAGCTGATGAGGCGTAATCGAAATAGGCTTTCAGATAATTATTACCCTGAAAAGAATATTGGAGACCAATAACGTAATTCATAGTCATATAGGAGGTATCAATTTTATCCAGCATAAAACTAAAATTGACTCCGAAAGGAGTTTTGAATAAATAGGGAAAATTAACTTTAATATCAAGATACTGAGAGTAGCGTTCAGGGCTTCGCCAAAGCAAATTAATTGACTCCCCGACAGTAAATACATTATTCAGACTAAGGCTGAGTTCCCCATTAAAGGTAATTTTTCCGGAAGTTTCATCTACTGGAACAATTCCCACATAGCCATCAAACTGATTGACTTTCACTTTATTCAGATACAGGTATAGATAAGTTGAATGATCAATAAATTCCACTCCGGCAGGTCTGACTTCGGTTACAAAATCGAGTTCAGAAATCAACTGAGGAATCTTTCTGATCAAACTTTCATTATATTTTTGTTTTTTTTTGAGACCCAGGTATGGATATAAAAAACTCCCCGACAATTTCACATCTCCCTGAAGAATTATTGAATCAAACCTAATGTAATCATGTTTATCAATAATTAATCGGGATATAATTGAATCCGGTTGTAACGAAAGGCTATCCAGATAGACTTCGACAAATGGAAAGCCATTGTTTTCATAATAATCAATAAGTTTTCCGGAGAGCGTGGGATAATTTCCTAAAGACAATAAGCCATTCTTACTGTAAGAAGATAAATTTGCTTCCTCAATAAGTTTATTTTCAGCCTCCTCAACACTAATTACAGTTGATTTATATTGATTTCCCTGAAAAACGCATACCTTGCATACAGCAGAATCCTCCATTATGGAATCAACAGCAAAAGCAAGATAACCTAATGAATGATAATAATCTACAAATTTTGGAATTTTAGAATAAAGCTTTGCGCAGGATTTAACTTTTGAAGGAAGTATGTTTTTTTTAACAAGCGGTAAAATAGCATTATTTTCATTAATTACTAAAACACTTTTTTGTGCTGACAAAGTATTTCCAAGCATAAAAATGATTAGCAAAAATAAAAATAATATATTGTTTTTCAATTAATTAAAGGATTTAAAGCATACTATTAATAAATTATAGAATATTCAATTCCATTTTTTCGTTACTTTTGCAAAGTTAAAAAAATAACGAAAATGAAGAAATTTATTGTATTATTAGCATTTGTTGTATCCGGAATCATAGTTTTTTCTTCTTGTTCAGCTCAGGAAAAATGCCCTGCTTATGGCCATGTTTCACAATATGAAAATAGCCAGGCATCGCAAAATGATATTTAATTAATGGCATCGTCTGTTTTTTTTCAAAAAAGGATGACAGGAGCATGTTTAGTCATGCTTTTTTTATTCTTTAGTAACACTCTTTTAAGTCAGGATGTTGGAGAACCTGAAAAAGTAGCAGTTACCAAAAGTGAGTGGACAATTGAGTTATTTTTGAACACAGCAGGGGGTGGATTAGGTTTTCAGCAAGGCTGGACTCCTGACTACTACAACAAACATTTTTGGGAAATCAATTTTCTATACAATCAAAATCCGAAGGCTGTCAGGGCAAGAAATATTTACTATGAAAATGCGACACCATACAGTTACGGCAAATTGGTAGATCTCTTTTTTTTCAGGGCCGGCTATGGTTATCAACGGATTCTCAACCACAAACCTTACTGGGGTGGTGTTCAGGTGAGATATACCCTATCAGGTGGTTTTTCATTGGGAATGGGATTACCTGTATACCTCGATGTGGTCTACTATACTCCTGACGGGACTTCTGTTTACAAAGTGTCTGAACGTTATGATCCCACCATTCACAATATTGACAATATTATTGGTAGGGCTGGCTTTTTTGAAGGGATTCTTGAGACCCAACTAAGGCCCGGCTTTTATTGTAAAACAGGCCTCAATTTTGATTTCAGCAACAAAGATATGGTCATTCATGCTGTTGAAGTAGGAGGAACCATTGATATGGTTTTCCCTTTTATTCAGCAATTTGCGCATAGAAAAGCCAATCCGTTTTATTTGTGCGCCTACATTTCCTATCATTTTGGGAAAAAGAAAGGCATTTTCGAATAATTCTTTATACCTTCTGAAATAGAATGATTGAAAAATAAATGTAATTTTGCATTTTAATTATTTGAAACAATAAAAAATTTAAAATATGAAAAGAGACTTAGTAACTTTTGATTTCATCGAAAAAGAACGTACAAGGCAAACTTCAGGAATTGAATTGATTGCTTCAGAAAATTTTGTTAGTGAACAAGTATTGGAAGCCATGGGCTCGGTTTTGACAAACAAATATGCCGAAGGCTATCCCGGAAAACGTTATTATGGGGGATGCCAGATTGTGGATCAGACAGAACAACTTGCAATAGACCGTATTAAAGAACTTTTTGGCGCTGAATGGGCCAATGTTCAACCTCATTCCGGAGCTCAGGCCAACATGGCAGTTTTGCTTACCTGCTTAAAACCCGGAGACACTTTCATGGGCTTGGATTTATCTCACGGCGGACATCTTTCACATGGTTCTCCTGTTAATTCATCCGGTATTCTATATAAAGCTGTTGCCTATTGTGTTGATGAAGAAACAGGCACTATCAATTATGATAAGATGGAAGAAGTTGCCCTTCGTGAACGCCCTAAATTGATCATTGGCGGAGCTTCAGCATATTCACGCGATTGGGACTGGAAAAGAATGAGAGAGATTGCCGATAAAATTGG
>JAEWNB010000043.1 GCA_023392945.1 Bacteroidota bacterium | reverse complement strand
GAAGAATACTGCACAACGGGACCTTTTTAATAAGTTTCTGCAAAAAATTAAGAAGGACGGCACCTATGATGAAATCTACAAAAGATGGATTGATAATAGTGAAACTGCCGAAATGCCCTCAATTTCCAATACCGGAAAAAATGGCAGCTTGCGTATCGGTACGACCGGAGAGAGTATCCCTTTTTCTTTTGTTAAAGGAAATCAAGTAGTGGGGTTTGATCTTGAACTTATGCTCAGATTTGCTGCTGAACAACAGCTTAAACCCATAATATCTACATATAACTTCGGAGGTTTACTTGCTGCCATTATCAGCGGGAAAGTAGATATTATAGGAAATAGCATTATGGTAACTGAAGAACGTGCCAAAGAAATTGCCTTCTCAGACCCATACTTTGAAACAACTTCCGGGATGGTGGTGATGAAAAAAAATCTTACTCAAAAGAATAAGAAAAATGCCCTCGTCAATGATGGTAGCAATATTGCTGTTTCTAAAGTAGGGGCCATGACCGGAACAACCGGTGAAATGTATATTCGCAGTCATTATCCTAAGGCTGAGGTTCAGTGTTTCGATGATATTATGGATGCTGTTGCTTCACTGCAAGCTCATAAATTAGACTATGTTATTACTGCTTACACAACTGCTCTAAAAGTTTCCAATAAAAATGAGGATCTTGTTGTGCTGCCGAAAGAATATACTGATGAATATGCCGCTATTGCTTTCCCGAAAAATAACACTGAATTGTTGGCACAGGTAAATAAAGTTCTAACAGAATTTAAAAAAGATGGTACATTGGATCAGATAATCAGTCGCTGGGTGCGAAAAGACGGTTCTGATTATGAAATAACGACTATTCCTAAGGTAAAAGAAGGAAAACCTCTAATTGTTGCAATTGCTGCAAATCGTGAACCAATGTGTTTTGTCTCCGATAATAAAATTGTGGGACTGGATTGTGAACTGATAGAAAGAATTGCCTATAAGTTGGGACGTCCTGTGCAATATTACGACATGAAATTTTCTGCATTGATTGCTGCACTTGAATCAGGAAAAGCAGACCTCGTGATTTCAAATATGACTGCCACCGACGAACGCAGGAAAGTGGTCAATTTTTCCGAAGGCTATTTTGTGAATCCTCAGGTTTTGCTGACTGTCAAAGATCAATCCATAGCTGCAAATGATACTGAGGGAAAGAGTTTCTTTGCTCGTGTGAAAGAAAGTTTTTACAATAATATTATTCTCGAAAAACGATATCTATTACTTTGGAACGGATTGAAAGTAACTTTTCTAATTTCCGTTATGGCAGCCTTGCTGGGCACCTTACTCGGAGCTTTGGTTTGCACAATGAGAATGAGCAAGAATAAAGTCCTTCAAATTGTTGCTAAAGTCTATATAGACCTCTTACGAGGCATTCCGCAAGTGGTGTTGCTGATGTTGATGTTCTACGTTATTTTTGCCCCCCTCAATATCAGCGGCGTCACGGTGGCCATCATTACTTTTGCTATGAATTTTGCTGCTTATGTTTCAGAAATGTTCAGAACCTCTATCGAAAGTGTTAACAAAGGACAAACAGAGGCCGGTATTGCCATGGGGTTCAGTAAAGCAAAGACTTTTTTTAATATTGTGCTACCACAAGCTGTGCAAAGAGTACTGCCTGTTTATAAAGGAGAATTTATTGCATTGGTGAAAATGACGGCTATTGTGGGTTATATTGCGGTGCAGGACTTAACCAAGGCAAGTGATATCATTCGAAGCAGGACTTTCGATGCTTTCTTTCCCTTGATAATGGTGGCCATTCTCTATTTCGTTCTTGCCTGGCTGCTTACATTTCTCCTTGAGCGTGTTCAGCTAAAGACTGCTCCACAGAGAAAAAGAAGCTCTCATTAAAATGATGAAAATGTTTACTTTACAAATTCGGTTCAAGTTAAAAATAAAATAGTATCATGATAAAGGTTGAACATCTGTCAAAAAAGTTTGGAAATCTGACAGTTTTAAAAGATATCAATATTGAAATAAAGAAAGGAGAAATTATCTCCATTATCGGACCTTCCGGTACGGGGAAAAGTACTTTTCTGCGTTGTCTTAACTTGTTGGAAAAACCAACAAGCGGCAGAATTTGGGTGGATAATCTTGATATAATGGATCCTAAAAATGATCCTAACTTATTGAGACAGAAAATGGGAATGGTATTTCAGAATTTTAATCTCTTTGAACACCTTTCTGTCTTGGACAATCTGACTATCGGTCCCATAAAGCTATTGAAGAAGAGTAGAGAAGAGGCAGAAAAAAGAGGACGAGAGTTGCTTAAATTGGTCGGATTGGCTGCTAAGGAAGATGCTTTTCCTGATGAGTTGTCGGGAGGACAACAGCAGCGTGTGGCTATTGCCCGCTGCCTCTCCATGAATCCTGAGATTATTCTTTTTGATGAACCTACTTCGGCACTTGACCCAACTATGGTTAGCGAGGTACTCGGTGTCATCCGCCGCCTTGCTTCTGATGGAATGACAATGGCTATTGTTACTCATGAAATGAAATTTGCCCGCGATCTTTCCACACGAATTCTATATATGGATGAAGGAATTATTTATGAAGAAGGTACCCCTGCTCAGATATTCGACAATCCTCAAAAAGAAAATACCCGCACTTTTATTCAACGCATCCGGAATTTTAATTACCATATTGCCAACAATGAGTTCGATTTTTATGTTATGAGATCAGGAATGGAAGCTTTTTGCAATAAGCACTTCTTCCAACATAAACAAATTAACAACCTGAATCTTATTATTGAAGAAACCTTACAATTATGTCTCAGAGAAGGAGATGTGGAAAAAAGAAATCATATTTTAAATTCCACAGGAGGGCTTGAATTAACGGTTGCCTTTTCCGAACAAACTAACGAAATTTCTATTATATTCTCTGCTGATCAATCTCTAAAAACCATTCTGAATCAGGTTAAGGATTCTGACGGCTTGAGTATGATTATTATTTCAGGAATGGCTCAATCTGTTGTCGAAGAAATAAAAAATGAGAAAGTAGTGTTGACAATGGTGTTGAAATAAACAAATTTTTTTCACTAAGTAATTTTTGGATTTTTGTCAATCACTTTTTTCCATAATTATGCTTTGTTAACCTTTAAAAACGGTATCTTTGTATCTTCTATTAAATACTAATCTATAATAATAACAAAAAAAGAAATGAAAAATATTCCAAAAAAAGTAAATGTCTATTGTACAAATCATTCCAGAGTAGGATATGGAAAAGAAGATATTGTAGTAGAAAAATTTCTGGAAATTTCTAATGATTTTAATGAAAACGGAAAAATAGTGAAAGAATATCATTATATAGCTGAAAACGGCCTTGACAGCCTTACTGTTAATGATTATAACGAAAAAGGAGAGTTAACTTCCACTGCTCAGTATGACGGGGAAGGAAATATGGGACAAAAACTAGAGTTCTTTTATGATGATAAGGGAAATGTTGTGAAACAAAATAATTACTATGGGGAAGATTGTCCTACTTTCTCCAATCATTTTATTTTTGAAAACGGCTTATTAATCAGGCAGGATTCTTATGATGATGGGAATTTTGTCTATACGGAAAAGGAATATCGCTATAATGATAAAGGTCTTTTAATTGAACAAATAGATTTTGATGAAGACGGAAATAAACAATATGTTACTGTTAATGAGTATAATGATGATGGCCTTGTTATCACAAGAGTCCGGGATGAAATTCTTGAAAAAGACCGCCGAACCTATCATTTTGAATATGAAAATAAAAACAAAGTGAAGGATCTGATTTATGATTATGACGAAATGCTGATAGCAAAAATTTATTATAAGTATAATGAAAATAGAGATGTTATAGAGACAGAAGAAGAAGATCTCGATAATTACAGAAAGACGGTCTATTGTTTTGAAGATAAGAAATTAATAAAAGTAGAAATATTAGATAGGGAAGGAAGAATTCTTAGTTGGACAGAATATGAATATGACGAACAAGACAATATTCAGAATATTGTTAATTATATAAGGGATGAGGTGGATGAGAATGATTATCGGATATTCACCGAATATCATTATGAAAGGATTTATGAATAGATATTTTCAATAAATGCTTTGTCGGGCGAGATTAGGACAACAGATAGATTAAATACCAATAAACAAAAGCTGTCGGTGCTGCAAAGAAGAAAGAGTCAAATCTGTCAAGAAATCCTCCATGTCCCGGAAGAATATTCCCACTATCTTTGATGCCTGATTTTCTTTTAAATAAGGATTCTGTCAAATCGCCGAAAGTGGAGGTAATGATAATTACAATTGCAAAGCCTATCCAATGCCATGGGGTATAAAAGATATAATTCTGAAAGAAAGGAATAAAATAGAATACAACGGACCCCGAAGCAGTTAAAATCAGTGAGATAATAACACCCTCCCATGATTTTTTGGGAGAAATTCTTTCCCAAAGCCTGTGTTTACCCAATAACGATCCGGCACAGTAAGCAAATGTGTCGTAAGCCCAAATGATGATGAAAAGTGCCAGAACGGTGCTTGCTGATTCAAAAAAATGTGTCCACATGCCCATAATACTAAATGGAAAAGCAATCCATATCAGTGGAAATAGCGATGTGGCAATATTAATTAGAGGGTTCTCTTTATTGCGGTATAATTCTACAACAGGAATGATAATTATTAATAATAAGGCAAATAATAACAGGTAAAGAAAAATTGGTATGGAGTAATACATCAACTGGAAGGCAGTAAAAAAAGTGGCATTTAAGAGGAAAGGAATCGTAAATTGTGGGTTGATATTGCTTTTCTCCGTAATCTGTAAATATTCCCAGGTAGCCAATAATGTTATGACTAAAAATAATATATTGAAAAAAATTGGGTTCAGAAAAAGTGATGAAACAATAAGTGTAACAAAAACAATCCCGGTTAAGGTTCGTGTAATCAGCTTTTTCATTGATTATTAATTAGGAAACCAATAGTAGGATTATTCTTGATTCAGACGGGGAAAACACTTCCTTGCCATCAACAAGATCAGGAAGGGTAGGAGTGATAATTTCAGAAATGGAAGGCATGTTTGCTTTGTTTATTTGCTGTTGGGCATTCAGAGCCCCTTTTAAATCCGGAATGATATGGTTGGCAAAGGCAACTACAATAATATCTTTGCCTAAATTTCTGACAGAGGGATAAAGTGAATTCTTTTGTGAAAATATCATGCTCCCTGTTCTGGCAATTAATATATTTGAATAGGCGATAACTGCATCTGAAAGAGCGGAAGAGTCAATAGAATTGGAAAAACATATGTTGTTTTTTGTCAATTGTGCATCCAAAGAACTGTTGGTGTTAAGGATTGACTTATATTGTTGACTTTTAATTAACTTAACAAGTCTTTCCATGAAATTCTCCTTTGTACAGGGAATGTATTTTCCTCCGGCATTCCTGAAATTGGTTACAAAATCATATAAAACATCTTCAGTAGGATCAAAGAGTTCTGACGTTAAATCAATATTGGGAAATTTACTCGGACTCTTTGAAGCCAGTGCATGACGAATGTTTTTTCTGACAGTCTCTTTTGAAGAGGTGTTTTTTGTGTCAAAGGAAACAGCATTTGTTGACATACTAATTGGTTTTTAAGGATTCAGTTTCCTGATCCGGAAATTCTCTTTTTCCGAAAATTCGTTCCAAATCTTCTGCAAAGATAACTTCTTTTTCTAAAAGCAATTGAGCAAGCTCAGTAAGTTTTTCAATATTTTCGGTAAGGATTTGTTTAGCTTTGATATAAGCCGTTTCAATCAATTCATGAATTTCATTGTCAATATCTTGTGCAGTCTTTTCACTGTATGGCTTTGTGAAAGTATAATCCTGTTGACCGGAGGAGTCGTAATAACTGATATTCCCGATTTTTTTGTTCAATCCATAATATACTACCATTGAATAGGCTTGTTTAGTCACTTTTTCAAGGTCGCTTAAGGCTCCTGTAGATATTTTGCCAAATACAACTTCTTCGGCAGCTCTCCCTCCTAAAGTAGCGGTCAATTCATCAAAAAGCTGTTCGGTTGTGGTAAGATGCCTTTCTTCAGGAAGATACCAGGCGGCTCCTAATGACTTGCCACGAGGAACTATGGTTACTTTTACCAGTGGAGACGCATATTGAAGCAGCCAGCTGACCGCTGCATGACCTGATTCATGATAAGCAATAACCCGTTTTTCCTGAGGGGAAATAATACTGCCTCTTTTTTCTAATCCACCCACAATACGGTCTATGGCAGCAAGAAAATCAACTTTTTCAATTTGTTTTTTGGCAGTTCTGGCTGCAATTAAAGCAGCTTCATTGCATACATTGGCAATGTCAGCTCCTGAAAAACCGGGAGTTTGTTTGGCAAAGAAATCTAAATCTACATCAGGACCAATCTTGAGGCCGCGAACGTGAACTTCAAAGATTCCCTTTCTTTCGTTAAGGTTTGGAAGTTCAATATGTATTTGACGGTCAAAACGTCCAGCCCGAAGTAATGCCCTGTCGAGAACATCTGCTCGGTTGGTGGCTGCCAATATTATAACTCCTGTGTTCGGAGTAAATCCATCCATTTCTGTGAGTAACTGATTCAAAGTGTTTTCCCGTTCATCGTTAGCTCCTGTCATCACACTCTTGCCCCTGGCCCTGCCAATAGCATCAATTTCATCAATAAAAACAATACAGGGAGCTTTCTCTTTAGCAGTCTTAAATAAATCCCTTACTCTGGAGGCTCCTACCCCCACAAACATTTCAACAAAATCTGACCCTGAAAGAGAAAAGAAAGGAACTTTGGCTTCTCCGGCAACTGCTTTTGCAAGCAATGTCTTACCTGTTCCCGGAGGGCCTACCAATAAAGCCCCCTTCGGAATCTTGCCTCCTAATTCAGTGTATTTTTTTGGATTTTTTAGAAAATCAACAATTTCCTCAACTTCATATTTGGCCCCTTCTAATCCGGCAACGTCTTTGAAGGAGATATTTAAACTTGATTTTTCATCAAATAACTGTGCTTTTGACTTCCCGATGTTGAAAAGACCACCACCTGCTCCGCCGCCTCCACGCATGGATCTCATTGAGTAAATGAAAAAAAACATGATGACAACAAGAGGCAATAACCAAAACAATTCTTTACCCCATCCCGGTGTGGTGTTCTCTTTGACAGGAAAATCAAACTCGTTCTCAATTCTCGATTTTATTGCAGTTGTATCAGAAGCTAATCTGTTTTCTATAGCCTGTTTTTTTATTTGAAGCAAATTGTCATTAAATACTTTGTAATCAGATATCCTTAGATAAAAATGAGGACCTTCTAAGTTTTTATCACGATACTTCTCGTAAGTTGACTTTGATTTGATAACTTCTTCTTTTAGATAAATGTTAATGATATTATTCTTTTGAACATATTCCAACTCTTTGATTTCATGATTAACCACCATTTCTTTGAACTTGATGTTGTCAGTTTCAGTCATGGTCTTGGAATCTCCTGAATAAAAATAAACTGCAAATATGATGATGGTAATTAATCCATAAATCCACCATACATTAAATTTTGGTTTTTTTGTATTGCTATTGATGGATATTTTTGAATTGATTCTTCCTTTTGCTTCTTTGTTTTCTTTGTCGGTAGCTGCCATTTGATTTGTAAAAAATTAAGTAGTACAATTGTGTTAAAACTGTTGTATTTCAGCATCTCCCCAAAGGCTTTCTAAATTATAAAATTCACGAACTTTGGGTTGAAAAATATGTACAATTATATTAAAGTAATCTAAAAGTATCCATTCCCCATTTTCTATCCCTTCAACAAAAGTAGGTTTTATATTGGCTTTTCGTTTCGTAATCTCTTGAACATAATCACTCAAAGTGTCTACATGAGTTTTGGAATTTCCGGTACAAATGATAAAATTGTCAAAAAAAACATGATTTATTTTCTTTAAATTGATGTTTACAATATCTGCGCCGTTTTTTTCAATAAGTGCTTGAATAATTAATTCTTCTAATTTTCCTTGAAAGAGCTCTGTCTCTGGTTTTATCTTCTTGACTTTTCCCATAGTTTGTTTTAAAATATTTGATGCAAAGGTACAAATAATACAATTAGGACAGCCTGTTTTCTTAAAAATAGTTGTATCTTTGCAGCCCAAAATAATAAACAATAAATGACAAAATTAGTTCAATTTACAGCATTTTTATTTATCTTTTTTTCCATTGAATCAGTCTATTCCCAAATTAGTTTCGGTGGAGAACCGGTTAGTTTTAAAATCGATAATTTATCGATGGATGTTCCCGAAATTAGCTTGCCAAAAATAGATAATAATTCTCTTATTCAGGAAGACATTCTTAATGCTGATAAGGGAAACCCTATGAGAGTGGGAGTGGTTCACAATGTTAATTATACGATGGATAATTCAGGAAGAATGGATATCCTTAATGACGGAGCCAGAATATGGAGAGCTGAATTTATCTCTTCTGACGCGATAACTATGGATGTGCATTTTTCCGATTTCGTTATTCCTGAATCTGCTGAATTGTATGTTTATACTTCTGACCATAGCTTTGTATTAGGTAAATTTACTTCCAAAAATAGTATGGAAGGAAATGTTTTCTATACACAGGATTTACCCGGTGAGGATATTATTATTGAATATTATGAACCTGCCGGTGTTCCTTTTAAGGGTTCATTCGCAATTAACAAAATTGGACATGCTTACCGTGATTTTCTTGGTTTTAAAGGTCATTGGGGAACAGCTGAAGGCAATTGCCATATCAATGTGACCTGCCCTGAAGCTGCTGATTGGATTAATCAGGTGAATTCAGTTGTATGTATCAAATTGACTGGGGATGCAGGTA
>JAEWNB010000002.1 GCA_023392945.1 Bacteroidota bacterium | reverse complement strand
AAGTTATTTGGATGAATATTGTTATAAGTTTAATCGGAGATACTTTGGAGAGAAAAGATTTGACAGACTAATGATAGCTTCGGTAACTTACAAAAATCAGTTTAGGTATAACATTAAGTAATCATTTTATTATTTTACTATTTTTAATAATTTTTTAATAGTGAGTTTTGATTAAATTATTATTTTTGCAATCTATATCAACCCTATTTTTTTATGAATCGAATTCTGATTTTTTTTCTTTTTATATTTTTAAATTTATATTTGGATGCCCAAGTAATACAGCAAGGTATTGTCTGTGAGCTCAATTCCAAAGGAAAACCTGTTTCTGGAGTTGGCATATCGTTGCTGACGGCTACTGACCTGCAGCCTACGGCATCGAATACCGACGGAACTTTTCGACTTGTCTTCAGTGAAAAAAAAGCAGGTGACATCATCTACAATCTGCGAATCATAAAAGAGGGATACGAGATTGTAAACAGGCAAATTTTTCAAAATGGATGGAAGCTTTCAGGGAAGGACACTCTTAAAATTATTGTCGCCCCTAAAAGCAAAATAGATGCAATTCGCAGCCAGTATTACCACATCATGGATAATTACCGAGAGTCTGAATACAGACGCACGATTCAAAATCTGCATAAAGCATTGGAAGAACAGACTATTTCAACTGAAGAATACAGAAAGAAGATGGAGAAGGCTGAACAGAAACTGAGCGAAGCATATCAAAAGTTGGAGGAGTACGCCGATCTATTCGCACGTATCAATAAGGACGATCTTGATACACTGAGTCGACAGGCATTGGACTTTTTTGAAGCCGGTCAAATTGATCAGGCAATTGCAGTCTTTGAAAATTCCCATCTATTGGAACAACTTCAGTCAAAAGTAAAATTGCGTCACGAGTCTATTGAGTCAATTCGCAACCTTATTCCTAAGTTACAGGAAGAGGCTACCTATCGACAAATGGCTGCAGGTCCTGATAATCTTACTAAGACAGATTCTATACTGAGGAATATTGCATTGGCAGATTCCACGAATTTCGAATATCTTTTCGCCTACACTACATTTCTTACGGAACAAAACGATTTTAATCGTGCTACTTTATGGAACCAAAAAGCACTCCAGCACGCAATTTTATTTAAGGACCGTATAAATGCGCTACGCAGTATGGGGCATCTATACTATAAGGCTTCAAATTATAATATGTCACTCACATACTTGCAACAGGCTATCAAAGAAGTGGAAGCTATTAAAGATATAGATGAAGAGACATATTTGTACAATGCTTCCGATCCGATGAACACGCTGGCTAACCTGCAAATGGACAACGGTCAATATTCCGAAGCGGAAAAAATACTGTTGGAGTGTGTTTCCATACGTAGAAATTTGGTCAGCAAGTCTGCAACCTATCTTGAAGATTATGGTACGACATTAAATAATACAGGAGAATTATATCGATTGATTTACGAAGGAAAACGTATGGATGAATACTTCGAGAAAGCGCTTCCTTATTACAACGAAGCAATAACCATACGCGAAACTCTTGCTGCTTCAGGGAAGGATAAGTATATCTATGATCTGGCTAATGTCTACAACAACAAAGGGGTTCTCTATTTAGACGCACGACAATATGACACGGCAATCGTTTACCTGATGAAATCAAACGAACTTTTTGAAAGCATTGCCCCACGCAATCCCCCATTTTTTAGCGAATATATGGTAAATAGTTATAATAATATAGGGATGCTCTATTCTCAAACCAAACAATACGACAACGCCTTGAAATACTACTCTAAAGGGCTCTCTGTTTGCGATGAACGTATTGAGCTTACTCCTGAAATTTATCTTCCAATTAAAGCTGTTCTTCTGCTCAATAAAGGAGTTATTTACCGCAAAAGTAAACAAAATGGGGACGCCAAGAATTGTTATATGCAGGCTTTGAATATACGCGAAAGTATCCTTACTTCTGAGCAGCGTAATTGTTCTTATTCGATTTACGAAATTTATGTTAATCTCTCCACAGTTGAGTTCGCTTCTGAACAACTCGATAGCGCCATATACTCTCTTAAAAAAGCTTTGGATGTGCTTGATTGTCTTTCGGCCGATAAATCCAATAAACCATATTATTTTGCTGATTACTTGACTGTAAATAATTCATTGGCTTATGTTTACTATGTTAAAAAAGATGTGAAAAATGGATTGCCACAACACAGGAAGGTTATACAAAATATCAAATTACTTGAGCAAAGCACTGGAAAAAAATATCAGAAATTGTTGGAGGAAACGAAAGACTATATTAAAAAATTAAAAGCTATCAGGAAAGAGCGGAAATGATTTCGGAAGAATGTAGAAGTCGATATGCCAATATGGCTGACATTCAGCTTGTCGAATGCATTCTGCAAAACGATGAGTTGGCTGTAGAATTCTTGTTCTTTGAAAAGTGCAAATCAATGTTCAAAAGATTATCCTTCCAGATTTTCAATGGGGAGGTAGAATTGAACGAAATAATCGGCGAGTTTTACCTTTTTATGAGGCAAAACGAATGGAGCAAACTGCGCTCATACGAAGGACGCGCAACTCTTTTAACCTGGCTGACTGTGATTGCTGTGAGATTTTTCGTGCAAAAGAAACCACGATTGACTAAAATGACTTCCAATGGAACTCTAAATATTGATGAAATTAGCCAGGAAATCAAATTATTAAGTTCTGAAGGAGATAGGGTGGGGCGTTTCGAGTTGATGGATGCAATTATGCATATCTGCAACCATAAATATCGTTGGGTTTTGCTGGCTGAAATCAACGGACTGAATCCTGAAGAAATGGCTTCGCAATTAAATACAACGGTATGTAATATTTACAATTATAAAAAAAGAGCAAAGATTGCATTAGTCGAATTATTAAATGAATGGAAAAATGTGTAACGAAAACTTGATATCGGACGAATTGTTAGCACGCTACCTCGAAGGCAAGGTTACGGAAGAGGAACGCGCAATGGTTTTGCGTTATCTGTCTGAGCATCCCGAAGAAGCCGAGGTGTTGTCAATTTCGGCACAAGAAATGTCTTTCCAACAACTTGATAATGATAAGGAAAAAGAAGGTGTTTATCGTCGTTCGTTAATTGATAAAAGTAAGCTGGACGATGATACTCGCTATCAGATGGCTGGACATGGTAAAATTGCTATGGCTGCTGATAGTCAAGACTTTAACTGTGCAATCCGCGCTCAACAACAAATTCTGAGCGACTATGGAATCTTCGTTTCTACTCAAGAACTTACAATCGTAGCAAAGGAACACGGCTGGTTCATCGATAATATGGGAAGCCCTCTTGACTATGTTGGAGAATTGCTAAACTATTATAAAGTCCCTGCAGTACAAATGCGCAATGCCAATATCTATCATTTGATGCATGAACTGAGTCAGGGACACAAGATCATTGTTGGCGTGGATTCTCAAGATATTAGCCAAAGCGATCTCTGGCAGCAGTTTGACAACCAAATGTTTGGTCAGGAGGCTAACCACGTGCTTCTGCTTGCCGGAATTGACACTTCTGACCCCGAGCAACCCCAAATAATACTTGCTGATCCATCTTGCCCGGATAATAGTAAGCGGCTGCATGCCAAGGAGTTTCTTGGCGCCTGGGAGGATTCCGGCTATTTTATGGTGTCCACCACCCAACCTGCCCCACTGCAATACAATCCAGAGATGAAGTATTTTGATTATTCAGAAGGACATGTACGTCATCTGGCTGATATAGCCTATCAGGAAATAATTAAAAGAATGGAAGATGATGGATATGTCTTCCGGAATGGCAACAAAAAACCTTGTAGACGCCTTCTGCTCTTCTCTTTTTTGGGCATGCTTGTTATGGCATTAGCTATACTGTTATGGATGTTGTTTGTGCCGTTTAATATGAATATTGCTTTACGCGAAGACGGTCAGTTTAAAATTCCTCACTTGCCCTTCAAAGAGGGCACTCTTATGTTAGAATACGCTGATATGCAACCTCAAAAGTTCCTTATAACGGATCAACAACTAACAGCAGTGGTGCAAAACATATCAGGAAAATACAGAGGTAAACCAATCCATGTTACTTTCACTGCAGTCGGTTTTTTTCCCGTTGACACTACCTTGACTATTCGAAAAAGTTTAGAAATTGTGTTTCGCCACGATGATAGTAAGGCCTTTATTTTTGGCCATATCATTGATGCACAAGATGGGAAACCTTTGTCCGGTGTTGAGGTTCAAGTACAGAATATTATTGCCATCTCTGATCCGTCTGGATATTTTAGGCTTGACATTCCTTTTGCTCAACAAGACAAGGTGCAGACACTAAAGGCTACAAAGTCCGGATACAAGATGTGGAGCGGAACTTATGAACCGTCATCCACAAACGGCTGGGATATTGTAATGGAGAAATAAATAGATTATCAAATTATCTATTTGTCAAATTTTTTCTCTTATTTTTTAAATTTTTTTCTGTCACTGACTAAAAACGAATTGTCAATTACTCTATATCAATATCCAATGATGCAGAGTTGTTTTTAATTGTGACAAACATGCCCATAATTGGAAACATTTGCACAAAAGAAGATTGTTTTATGATTTAATTTTGTTTTTAAATTTATGATTGATAGAAACACAAATATACGGGATATTCATATTGGTAAGATAATCAAACAGAAGTTTATTACGAGCAACCTCACTTATAATGAATTTGCGGAGCAGTTGCACTGCGATAGAAGCAACATTTACAGGCTTTTTAAACGCAAAAGTGTGGATTGTGAAATGTTAGTTAGAATTTCTCAAATTTTATGTTATAATTTTCTACTAGAATATCAGTCCATTATTAATGGAAATGAGGATCACAAACACTCTTTTGAGGTGGAAATAAGTGAGAATAATCTATTGATAGATAACATAAGTGGTATTAATATTAAAATAAATAATGCATCAAAAAAATAACAATAGAAATGAAAAATAAACGGATTATTATTATTTTCGTCGTATGCATATCCATGTCATTGACTACAAGTGCTCAGAAAAAGGTCGATAAAAAATCAAATGAAGATATGACATCTTGGAAATATGAAATGGAGTGTGCTGGAACAGGAATTCAGGGAACATACTTAGTAAAAGTATGGACTGTTTCAAAAAATCGTAGCAAAGCTATAGAACAATGCACAAAATGTGCTGTGCACGGGGTTATCTTTAAAGGCTTTTCTGATCACTCAGGTAAATGCACGGGGCAAAAACCATTATCCAATTCTCCATCTCTGGAAAGTGAAAAAAAAGATTTCTTCGACCGCTTTTTTGCCGAGGATGGCGATTATCTTAAATATGTTCATAATACAGATGCAGTTGAGGTTTTTAAGATTAAAGAGGGGTTTAAAGTGGGCAGCATTGTGAGTGTTTCAAAAGATTTACTTCGCAGCGATTTAGAAAAAGCAGGTATACTGAAAAATCTTGGTTCTGGATTTTAAATACATTATTTATGAAAAAAACGATACTTATCATTACCCTTTTATGCCTTACTCTGATGGTATGGGGGCAAAACAAAAACAATGTCGGGGCATATTACAAGAATGCTACCGAATGCATGCCATCTGAATTAGACGGCTCTATTACACTCAAGGTATGGGGAACAGGACGAAATCTTATGGACGCAACTGAACAGGCGAAAAAAAATGCGGTAAGCGAAACTCTTTTTAAGGGGTTCATCGATTGTCAGGTGAAAGCTTTAGTCTTGGAAGTAAATGCTGAAGAAAAATACCAATATTTTTTCAATGCATTTTTTAAAGACAATGGAAAATACCTCGATTTTATTTCCATGGAAGATACGCGACCATTTAATAGGATTAAGTCTCGCGAACGCAAATCAGAAGAGGTTAAATACGGATTTGTTGTGCGTGTCCTTCGCCCCGAACTTCGAGAATATCTGATTAATGAAAAAATACTAAAACCATAATCACCATGCAAAAAAAACTTATTTTGTTTGTAATTATTTGTCAGCTATTTAGCTTAAGGGCATTGGCACAAAACGCTGACATTATCTATTTGAATAATGGAAACACTGTCAAGGGAAAGGTTGTATCTGAAACAATCAACTATATCCGTATTGCATTAAGCAACGGAGATACTTTGCAATATACAAAGCAGGAGGTTCGACAAGTCGACAAAAATACTACCACAATAAGAAAACCTGAAGTGCCTGAAAATAGTTATCGCGATTTAAATGCAAAAGACAAGGGATGGTGGTGCTCAGCAGAGCTTTCCGGCGGTGGTACGCTCTTGTTTAAAACACACAATATGGGATTCCTTTCAGTTGCTTTTATTAATGGCTATAGATTCAATGAATTTATCAAAATTGGTGTTGGAATTGATATAAGAGCATACTTAGCCAATAAGAACTTACGATATAAGAAAAATCCATGGTCTTTTCCTGTCTATGTAAATGCACGAGGTAACATCTTATCGCAAAAAAGCAGAATGTGTGTTCCCTATTGGTCTTTCGATGCCGGTTTTTGTATTGCTGACGGTTTTTTCTTCTCTCCAATACTCGGAGCCAGAATAGGAGAAAATAGAAACGCTTTACTGCTAGGAGTTGGTTTTTTGGGTCAATCACTTCAGGATAGCCCCAACACTCACAACTTCTACGGATTTTTGGTCGGAAGAATTGCCTATGAATTTTAAATTATTAAAAATGAAAAAATTAACAATTACATTTTTATTACTCATCTTGAGTTTCTTTCTTTTTGGTCAAGCCAAAAGACCAACCATTATGATTGTCCCCAGCGATGTTTGGTGCAACACAAACGGATTTGTGAATATCATTGATAACCAAGGAACGATGCAAACCATTCCGGATTATAAAAGAGCCTTACAAACAGATCCTAACTTGCTTTTAGTTATTGCTAAAATGAATACACTGATGGCTGAACGCGGCTTCCCGCTTAAAGATCTTGAATCAACTCTTAAAACTATTGAGCAACGGACTGCAGAGGATAATATGATTACCAGTAAAAGTGGAAATGAATTGAAGGAAAACGCGTTGGACCTTATTAAACGGACTGCCAAGGCTGATATCATCATGCAACTTACTTACACTATTAACTCTATAGGTCCCAAAAAATCAATCACTTATAACTTACAAGCCATAGATGCCTATACCAACAAGCAAATTGCCGGAGAACAAGGAACAGGTGCACAGTCTTTCTCTGCAGAACTGCCAGTATTATTGGAAGAAGCTGTTCTTGAACATCTTGATAATTTTAATACTCGTTTGCAAAGCTACTTCGAAGACCTGTTTGCTAACGGACGTGAGGTAATGGTTGACATTCGGGTTTTTGAGAATGATGCTGATATTGACCTAGAGACTGAATTTGAAAAAGTAGAACTGGCAGAAATTATTGACGAATGGATTTATCAAAATACGCAGAGTCATCGCTACAACAAAACAGACGGGTCCGAAAACTTCGCCTATTACGAACAGGTGCGTATCCCTATATATAAGGCTAATGGAGCTCCTCAGGATACTGAAAGTTTCGTTCGAGAATTGCGCAAATTTCTCCGCGAAAAATACAATGTAACCAGCAAGGTAATTCCGCGTGGTTTGGGTCGAGCATCTTTAATCATTGGTGAAAAATAAATATTATAAAGATATGAAAAAGATAACAATCATAGCCATTATGGTATTGCTGTCGTTTACTGCCCTGAACGCACAAACCGATTTTTCAGAAAAGGGTGCTACTATTGGCCTTACTGTTCTATTACCGGAACAGAGTGAGCCACTACCTGACGGAGCTCAAAGCTATTTGATTAGTAAGATTAAACAAATTTCTGCTAAAAATGGTTTGGCAACCAATGAAAATTTTGGTAGATTCTTTATCTCGGCGACAATCATCCCAACGACGAAAGATATAGTGCCAGGTCCACCGCAACAAATTGCTCAATCATTGGAAATAACATTCTATATTGCAGATTATTTTGATCAGAAAATATTTGCAACTACTTCCATTAATGCAAAGGGCGTGGGTACTAACGAAACTAAAGCATATATTAATGCTATCAAGAACATCAAAGCAGAAAATACTACTCTGATTAAATTTCTCTCCGATGGAAAGGGAAAAATTGTGGACTACTACAATACCCAATGTGACCAAATAATAGCGCAAGCTAACTCTTTTGCTAAACAGCGTAATCACGAGCAGGCGCTCAACTTACTTGCCGCAATTCCAGATGCATGCCCGGAGTGCTATAATAAAGCTATGGTCACTTCCGACAAGATTTTTCTTGAATATATAAACTTTTTATGTGACCAAAACTTTGCACTCGCCCAAAGTGCATGGGCAGCCCAGCAAAATAGTCAAGGTGCCGCCAAAGCAGGCGAATTTTTAGCCAAAATATATCCTGATGCTAAATGTTACGATGAGGCACAATTGCTTTACAAAGAAATTAAATCCAAAGTGTTAGATGATTGGAAATTTGAAATGAAAATATATCAGGATGGTGTTGACTTGGAAAAACAACGTATCAGATCTATTCGAGAGATTGGAGTTGCTTATGGAAATCACCAACAACCTGTCCATTACAATATAAATTGGTTAGTTAAATAATAGTTCAGTAATTATAATTAAAAACCGATGAGGGCAATGTGATAACAGCCCACAAATTATTATGAAAAAAATTCTACTTATTGCCTTGTTTTTTGTTTTTTGTTCAGCTCTTCAAGCTCAAACTTTTGAAGGTGTGATTAAGCGTTATGATACATACAAGTATGAACAGAATCAAGACCTTATCATTGAAATGGCCAAAAAAAATATTGATGAAAATAAAGAAATAGATGCCGCTAGCAAAGCGTTAGCTAAATCATTTGTTAAAACTATTGTAAAAAATGCTTTAGAAAAGATGGATGTTCAAAAATATATTTCTTCTTTCCCTGATGGAAAATATACAAACTATCAGTGGATTATAGGAGCTGAAAATAAATGCGTTAACTTTTGTCCTGAGTTGGGAAGAATTATTATACGCTTTCCGGGAGAAGGTAAGGATTATGTGATATTCCCTAAATTGGGTGTCGGCTGTGCGATTGAATATACTGCAAATACAAGCATAAAAGATGCTTATACCCAAAATCATCTCGTTAAAACTACTGAAATAAAAAAAATCAATGGAATGGATTGTATTCCGGCATACCAATGTTTCAAATATGAAGATGTTGGAGGTGAAATGGTCGATACAGTAACTTATAACGGTATGCTTTGCGTTACTATCCCTTTTGATGGTTATGTACATGCTGATTATCAGTTTCTTGCTATCAGCCAAGAGGTTTCAAACGAATATTATTTCAATAAATGTGAAGTACTCTCTATGTTGAATACGAAAGTTGATGCAAGGAATTTTTCTTTTTCAGAAGATGATTACAAAATTATTGATTCTAAGAAGCTTTTTAAACAAATTAAAAAAATCGTCGACAATGGTGAAATAAATCAGATCGCAATTCCTTACTCAGGTGATGCTCCTGCTTTGATCTGGGATGCTGTTAAATAGTATTAAAATGAAAAAATATTTTCTATTCTTTATGGTGGGCTTTTTGGCTATAACATCCGCTTATAGCCAAATGCTGACACCTAAACTGGAAAACCAAAAATGGGGATTCGTGAATGAACAGGATTCTTTTGTGGTAGAGCCTCAATATACTGCTGTTGGAGATTTTTTAAATAACTACACATGGGTTAATCTTGATGGCAAAGTAAAATATAATAACTTCCCTGTTGGTGGTAAATGGGGTGTGGTGGACATGTCAGGAAAGCTGATCTGCCCTGTCGATTATGATTTTGTGGATTTATGTTCACAAGAAATTGTGGCGGTCAACAGGGGAGGTGAGATGAGTGAAAAAAAGATTTCGGGTGGAAAATGGGGTTTTTTTGATTTGAAAAGCGGAAAAGAAATAGTTACTCCTATTTATGACCAAGTTGGCCCATTTTATCAAAATGGTAGAGCTTGGGCTCTTAAAAGTGGAGACTTAGTCCGAAATATTTTATCTTCTGATATGATGAATGAAAAAGGGAAAATTGAAGACCGTGTCAGAAAGTTCTATGTTTTTGATGATTTTAAAATTGAATCTCTTTTTCAAGAATATAATAAAGTTGGGAAATGGGCTTTGATAGACAAATCTGGTAACGAAATCACTCAATTTATTTATGAATTAGTCGGCGATTTTTACTATGGTTCGGCACGAGTGAGTTTAGATGGAAAGTTTGGATTGATTGACGAATCAGGTAAAATACTTATTGAATGCCAATATGATGAAATAACAGACTGCTACGAGCAAGATATTCTTTGGGTTAAAAAACAAAATAAGTGGGGGCTTGTTGATAAATATGGAAAAATCCTTTTGGAGTGTACGTATGAAGACTGTGGCTTGTTTATCGATGGAGTGGCCTGGGTAAAGGATGATAATTCTTTGTTCGGTTTAGTCAACTACAAGGGAGAGGTTCTGATTGAACCCAGATATATTGAAGTGGGAGTTTTTTATAACGGAGTCTCCACGGTGCGTTCAAAAGCAGATGCGCTGGGTCTGGTAAATACGAAAGGCAAAGAAATCGCGAGAACGCTCTACGGAGCTACTGCTTTAAAGTTCGGAGTAACACAATTTCGTTCTAATGATAAAATTTATAGCTTTGTTTCTCATCCTTCTTTAGGAACTTCATGGATTGATCAAGATGGGAATACTATAATTAGAGGAACAAAAGCAGTATTTAAAATTACGGACATTATTCCAGAGGCACTTTGGGATTTTTAAATCAATAAATTATGAAAGAAATATTTTCAAAATATATAATTCTCTTGAACTTGCTGTTGGTAGTAAACATCCTGTTTGCTCAAAATGAGGATGTTTCATATAACTACAGTCGAAGTTCAATTTATAATTTGGCTCTTACACACCCGGGCTCTGCTATGTCTGATCAGATTTTTTTCGCTTTCAGAGAAATGCCTACACTAGATAAGTTTAATGACCACTCCTTGAGTCTGAGAGTGATTTTTGCTGCAGACGGTAATGATAGTGAGAGCGCTAAAGCTGATATTGATAAATTCCTTTCTGATAACAATATAGGGAAGAGAATGGTAGCCAAATGGTTTAATCGGGATAAACAAAATGGGGCATTTGATATGTCTTTAGTTGCTGAACGTGGTCACTACAATGCTTCTCAAGCTGATTTGGAATTAGCCCTTCAAACTGTTAGGGGTAAAGCAATGCTCGCTGATGCAGGCGAACAGTTGATTGGGAACACTTTTGTGATCATAAATGATATCACCTATGTTAATAAAGAAGAAAGAGCACAAAAAGCAGTTGCCTTTTTCAAAATTTTGGGCTCAATTGCAGGTGCCGTCGGAGGTAGTAGTGGAGGGAATGTGGAATCTATTGCAGAACTGACTAAAAGCGTTTCAGACCTTGCGGGATCTATTAGTGATGCAGTTGCTGGTTTTACAGTTAGAATTGAGAGTTACTTATATCAAATTGCATGGAATGATGAGATTGCAGCAAGGTTCTATAATGAATATTACTTTGATAAGAATCAAATCAACAATGAAAAGAAATCTGCTTTTGATTCGGAAAAGGATTTATTTAAATTAAAGTTTGTCGGCTCCTTTAAGGCAACCAGTGAAAAAACTGTTATGCGGGGTATTAAGAAAGATGAAGATGTCTTCAGAAAAGTATTGGCTCGAGCTATTGACAAAAATATTGTGGAATTGCAAAAAGAATATGAGGTTTTTAAAGTTAAAGTTCCAATTATCAATATTGATGGCGACAATATCAACGTGCAAATCGGCCTAAAAGAGGGAGTAAGTGTGAACTCTAAGTACGAAGTACTTGAAAAAGTCCTAAATGATAATGGCAAAACAGAATATAAACGTGTTGGGGTTATTAAACCTATTAAAGACAAAATATGGGATAACCGATACATGGCCGCTGAAGAAGAAGCAATAAATGCTAATTTAAAGTATACCTCTTTTAAAACAGTGAGTGGTAGTGGATTCTATAAAGGAATGCTGATTAGAGAAATTAAATACTAATCTGACTTTTTTTAACTGAGAATTGAGAATAGTGAATGCTCATTTTTATGTTGACTCTTGTGTGAAGCGGCTCGCTTTTATTAGCCGTCAGAGTTTTCGCTAAAATTGTCAAATCAATTTATTGTAAAGAAACTTATTAATTTTTCTGGGAAATTATCCAAATTAATAAAGATACATTGTATTATAATTGAAAATAATATATTTGCACTGTTGATTTATTCATCTTATCATGGAAAATAATAATTGCAGACAACTTCTTCGAAATCCAGAACAAATTCCAAATGAAGAACTATTTGAAGAAATTCTACCTAAACAGCTACTTCAATCATATAAAGAAATAGATAAAATTATAGCTGATTTTGGACTTTTCATCGAATGGAGATATTATAATGATGGAAAAGTATGGCTTTGTAAAATTACCGGCAAAAAGAAAACAATTGTATGGATTTCACTCTGGGAGAATTTAATTAAATCAAGCTTTTTCTTCACGGAAAAAAACCGAAGTGGAGTAGAGAGTTTATCTATTGACCCCAAAATTAAAACCTCATTTTCAAAAGAAAAATCTATTGGGAAATTAACACCTCTAATTCTTGAAATAGAAAACATTGCTGAATTGGATGATTTTAAAAAAATAATTGAATATAAGCTTTCACTCAAATAATATCCAACAATAATAGAAGATTATTGGTTTCTCTATTCTGATATGAAAATTAAATAATAGTTGTAACACCGAATAAATAGCATTAAATATATTTATTTATAATTCTTTTAAAGTCTTAACTAGTGGGTTTAAAAAGCAAACAGACATCCAAATTTTTTGAATGTCTGTTTGCGTATTGTGGTCCCTCTTGGGCTTGAACCAAGGACCCTCTGATTATGAGTCAGATGCTCTGACCAGCTGAGCTAAGGGACCTGCTTCCTTACGGAATTAATGTGGCGGCAAAAATACGTTTTTTTTTTATTTTTTCAAATAGTACTTTGATATTCTTCTCTGATTATTTTTTTGTTTTTTTGACTTTAAGACTTTCATCCCCGAAGGAGTATGTTATCCCGGCTAGTATGTTGATGCCGAAGTTCTTAAAATCGTAGTATTTAGCATAGTTTTGGCAGGCAAGGTTGTTGATATTGGCAAATGCAGAGAATTGCGGGGTAATGATATATTCAAAACCTACTCCAAAGTCTAAAATAGGACTCATTTTTTTTGCTTCGTAAATACCTGAAACAGAGTTTGGAATAAGCGCCCAACGGTCAAACTCAATATCTAAGTTGAGTCCAATGATGTATTTGCTCTTTATAGTGTATTTTCCACTGAATGCAACTTGAAAAGAGGGTTTGTACCAAGCATAATCAACACCTTCAAGAAAATAGTAACCCCAGTAATTGGCATCCAAATTCAAATAGAGATGATCAAGAACTTCCCAATTCAGATTAAAACAAACATTGAGTTTATTGCCGTCGGCGTAACGTACATCAAATTGATTTTTTAGTAATGAGGCAGTGTCCAACATAAAGAAATGCATATTATTTTCGTAAGAATATCTTGCTGATATGTGATAGTTCAGTTTCTTGACAAGATTGCCCTTAATTCCCCCGTTAATACTGATTCTGGTTTTAGTGAATTGAAGAGTATCAAGATGGGGCTTGAGATAAGGATTTTCATATAACATATTTTTAAGAGAATTGTATTGAACTCCTCCGTCAACTCCCGCATAGATAGTCAGAATACCCGGGATAATTCCCAATTGTATTTCGCCAATAGGATATACCGGAACTTTGGTCTCTCCATAATTGTTTACAATAGGAATTCCCAATCCGAATAAAAGGTGATATTCTTTAATGGTGAATTGAACAGTTGGTTTTACGTCAATTTTGACGCTGTTGTCAATTCTTTTCATGCCAAGCATTGTATCAGCCCAGCTATTGTTATAGTAGTCAACATCAAGATCAAGCCGATAGTTCTGACTTCCTGATATTTTCATGAAGCGTGCATCATAGGCAAAGAATGCATTCAACCCGATATGATTTTCCATATCTTTTGCATGGGTGTAAAGGAAGTCATAATTTACTCTTGCATCCTGTTTCAGTTTTTTGTCTTCCAAAATAAAGTTTGAACGGAATCCCAATTCTGCTTTCAAGTGGTGAAAAGAGTTGTCGAGAGTGTCACTGTATTTTGGTCCGGTGTAATATTCCACTTGTTGAGGTGTCAGAGTGTCACTATTCAATCCGTACAATTTTGACAATTCGTGATTATAGCCTACGGATGAATATAAAGTCTGGTTTTTGAAAAAACGATTGAAGAAAAGTAATGTTTTTGTATCACTGGTAGGAGCGTAAGCATATTTTTGCATATTCTTCCCTATTTGAGGAGCCCATGATGAAAAGTGATGGAAGTTAAGTCCGTAAGAATATTTTCTATTGTCGGGATTATGAATGGATAGTTCAGCCAGTGGAGTCAGTGGATATCCAAAACCAACTTTTAGAAAATCACGGTAGAGGCGTTTCATTACATCGGCAGGCATCTTTTCTGCTTTTATGGTTGCCGGTTCAAAAGTAACATCCTCCCTTTGCGCTGTAATATAGTAGTCGAAATCAACTTTTGGAGAAACCGTATCATTGATAATGGCTTTTTGATTTATTTTCTGAAAATTAAGTATTTGAGGTTTAAAATCCAAGCGAAGTCTGGCAGTATCAATGATCTGTCCGTCAACAGCGTTAAATGTCAAAACTAAACTGAATATAAGAATAATATATTTTTTCATTTTTGTATTTTTATCGAGGTGATTATTTTCAAGGTTAGATAATAATTTTATTCTTCTGACTCTTCTTTATTGTCGTTACTTTTATTGACGCTGTTTTCCAGCTCATTGACAATTACTATCTTTTCTTTGGCAATTTGAACCAGATCTTCGCCGGCGTAATTGTCAACAATGCTTTGGTAGGTGTAACGAGCCTGAAAATAGTTTTCCTGAGCTGCATATAGATCCCCGTAAAGAATAAAAGTTGAGGCAAGCCAGTATTCGGAGCTGTAGCTTCCTGCAAGCATATCGGTGATTTTTTTCTCACATGTTTCAAGATTTCCTTCTTTGAACTCTATCAGACATACAAGATAGGCTGCTTCAGCAGAAATATCGTTGATACTAGCAAAAGCAAGTTCATTCAGATGCTTTTTTGCAGTGGAGTATTCTCCCAGTTCCATAGCGGATTTTCCGGCAATAAGTTCTGCTTCACTAATTAAATCCTGATCTTTCAATTCTGAATTAATAATATTCGTTGCCGCATTCAGTGCATCTCGGTAGTTCTTTAGTTCAAAGGCACATCTCATTAGACCATTATTACCATAGTCGATATGATTTTGGGTAGAGGCAATTTCAATCAGTTTGCTAAAATAGATCATTGCTTTTTGGTACTCTTTTTTATTATAAAGAATTGTAGCAGCTTTTCGAAGGGCAGTTTCATTGTATTCCGTTTGGTAATTGTTGATGAGCTTCTCATAATCAGTCAAAGCTTTGTCAAAATTATTCATTCCGTATTCACATTCAGCTTTGCTGAAGTAAGCCTTTGAGGCAAATAGTCCGTTAGGAAATTGTTGTAAATAATTCTCAAAACTCTTTGTGGCAGCTTCACAATCGCCCCGATTATATTTCGTTTCAGCAGCTTTGTATGAAATTGAATCTTGTTTTGAGGAAGAGATATTCATGTTTTTATTTTTGATATAATCAAAAAACTCACCTGTGTTTCCTTCTTCGGTATATATGGTTTCCAGATTGGCCATAGCATCTTTTGCTTCCTGGGAGCCGGGGTAGGTTTCGAAAACATATTTGAAAGTAGCAATTGCCAATTCCTCTTCCTGAGTGTTGATATATGCCTGTGCAAGTTTGTTGTATGCCTGACGGATAAGTTGGCTTTTGGGATACTTGGAAATAAAGTTCTTATAGGCTGAAATTGCCATGGAGTAGTTGTTTTGAGAGTGATAAGTTGTAGCCAATTCATACTCGGAATCGTCAATATAGGTAGAACGCGGATAGTATTGAATTAGCTTCTCAAGCTTTTCGATTTTTTTATCCTCATTCTTCATATACCCATAGCATTTTGATTGCTGATAGAGCGCATAATCAACGTTATTAAGCCCCATCTTCTCGCATTTTTCATAATAGAAAATAGCAGATTTTAATTCCTTTTGCATAAAATAACTGTCTCCAAGTCTGGCTGTTGCATCAGCTTCAATTTCGGGATTATCAACTGATGCCTTTTTTTTAAGGAAGTTTTGGAAAGCATTAATAGCTTCGATATACTGACCTGTTTTTAGTGCACTATAGCCATAAGAGTAAAAAGAAATAGCATAGTTTTCATCATGAGAAGAATTTTCATTTTTGTGATAAGATTGGAAATCATAATAGGCTTCCTTATATTTTCCTGCCCGAAAATTGGCCTCTGCTTTCCAATATTGTGAAGAGAGACGCAACTCTTTGTTCATGGGGTAAGTTAATGATTTATTCAGTAAAGAGATAGCTTCCCTGTATTCGTTATTGTTAATGAGTTCCATCGCTCTAAAATGGGTGCAGCGTTGGTATGCGTATAATAATTCGGGACTTTTGCTTCTGATATTTTCTAATGATTTAATGGCTCCCTGATAATTTTTTGTTGACAAATATATGGATGATAGGTAGGAGTTGGCTTCTTCACTTCTGGATGAATTTGGATATTCATTGATATAATTTTCCAATGCTTTGATGGCACTATTAAATGGGCTTGATGAAGTGGCAAATTGTAGTTTAGCATAATTGTATAATGCATCTTCCTTGATTTCAGGGTTGAAGTCAAGTTTGGAAGCTTCTAGAAAACTCTGTGATGCCAATGCCAGTTGATTTAGGTGAAGGTAACAATCCCCAATTATATAAAAGCTATTTTGAGCAAGAGTATCCTTATCTTTAGTCGTTTTAGAAAGATATTCGATTGATTTTTGATAATTTTGAGTTTCATAAAGAGAATAGCCGATGGCAAAAAGATCGTTTTTGGCAATTTCTTCTTTTGTAGATGAAACATAGTTATCGAAGTAGGGTAGTGCTGCTTCATATTGACCTAAGTTATAATGCGAAAGCCCAATAATTCTATTCATTTCGGGCTGATTTTTGGCTGATTGGTTATTCAAAAGGGGTGTAGCCGTTTTTATCAATTCAGCATATCTTCCTTGAAGAAAGTAAATTTGAGAAATATAAATCGGTACAATATCGCGGTATTCGGTTTCATTTTTTAGCAATTCAAAATCCTCGAGGGCAGCTTGATATTGCTTTTCTTCATAGGCAATGTGAGCAAGATAATAAACGGCTCTTAAACGGTATGGCCCGTCATTGTTTCTTGCTTCGTTCAACAGTGCTTTTGCTTTATCCAATTCATCTGTACAAAAATATGAATACCCTTTTTTAAATTTGTACTCAGCCAGATCTTCTTTTTTTATTTGTCGTTCATCAATCAATTCATAATGTTCAATTGCTTTTTTGTATTGTTTTTTGTAAAAAAAGAATTTTCCCAAAAAATAGTTGGCTTCCGGGACAAAAGCATGAACCGGATATTGACGAACAAAATCCTTTAACAGAAAAATGGCATCATTGTTATAAAGATTAGCTGCACAGACACCCATGTAGAAATAGGAATTGGATTTAATATCCTGTTGTTTGTCTGAACTATTTTCATAAACATATTTGAAATATTGCTGAGCTGAGCCATATTTCTCTTTTTGAAAAAGTTCCATCGCCTGATTGAATTCATACTTTGGAGAGTCATAAAAAACAGGCTTTTGGGCAAGTATAGAGGATGAAAGAGAAATAATGAAAAGAGAAATCAAACAATTGAATGTTATGTGTTTCATATATGATTCGTTTTTACGGTAATTATCTTAATTTAACGAACAAAAATATAAAAATGATATGGGTTAAATACTTGGAAGTAGCTATTTTTTCAACAGCCCACTTTTAATAAAAAAGAAAATTATAGGGTCGAAAAAGTAATGAAAAAGTACTATTCGGCAAATTGGTCAATTATATTGCAAATATTTGAAAAGACAATTTCAATCTCTTCGGAACCATTTATCTGAAATAGTTTCTGTTGTTTTTCGTAATAATGGATCAAGGGTTCGGTATAAGCCTGATAGGTCTTTATTCGATTCTTAATAATATCAAAATTATCATCGCTTCTTCCTTCAAGTTTGGCTCTTTTTAATAATCTGGCAATAATCACTTCTTCATCAACTATAAGGTTAATGACAACTGTTATTGTTAGTGGGGAGTCATAGTTTATACCGTCAAGCATTTTAGCCTGATCAATAGTTCGGGGAACCCCATCTAGAATGAATCCGGTTTGGTTTTCAAGAGAATGAATATATTCTGTGAGCATGTCAAGAGTCAGTTTGTCGGGACACAACTCGCCTCTGTCAAGAATCTCTTTTGCGTGAAATCCAATGGGCGTGTTATTCGCAATTTCCTTACGAAACAATTCTCCTGTTGAAAGAGGGGTCAAACCGTATTTTTCATAAATTTTTTTGGCATGCGTGCCTTTCCCGCAGCCTGGAGCACCCAATAAAACTATATTCATTTTATCTCCTTTCTTCTTGAATTCCTATTCGTCAATAACCTGATAAATATCACAGTAATTTCTTCCTAATCCTTCATAATCCAACCCTCTGCCAACTACAAATTTATTTGGAATAGTAATTCCAATGTAATGAATTGGCAATAATTTGGTATATGCTTCAGATTTGTAAGTCATTGTTGCAATTCTGATATCTTTTACCTTTTCCATTTTCAACATATTAACGATATGTTCATAGGTGTTTCCGGTATCAACAATATCTTCCAGTATAATAACTCTTTTATTAGTAAGATCTTCTGAGAGACCAATTAGGCTCTTTACGTTTGCAGTAGATTGCATTCCTTCATAAGAAGAAAGTTTAATACAGGTTATTTTGATCGGAATGGTTAATTTCTTTAGTAAGTCAACAGCAAAAACAATAGCTCCGTTAAGGGTTACTATCAGGATTGGGGTGTCATTTTGGTAGTCCTTATTTATTTGTGATGCCACTTTGGTAATGGCTTCATCAATTTCTTTTTCAGAAATATACTTGATAAATTTCTTGTCTCCCAGCGTAATGATATCCATAAATTCAGACTTTATTTGGCAAATGGCAAAAATAGTAAAAAAACTTTATTCTTTTTAATAATTATGAAAAGACCTACCTTAAACTAAAATTAGTATTGAAAGATTTGTGTATTAAATTCACCATTTTTTTATATTTTTGCAGCTTATTAAAATAGAATATCTAATTATGAAAAAAATTGCTTTCATTTTACTTGTAACATTATTTAATTCTCTGTTTTTGTTCGCACAGAATAGTGGTGATCCGGTTCTTCTTATTATTGATAAGGATACTGTATTAAAAAGTGAATTTTTGTATTCTTTTCAGAAAAATAATGATTTAAAAAAAGCAACTTCTGATGATATAAAAGAATATCTGGATTTATTTATCAATTTTAAACTTAA
>JAEWNB010000001.1 GCA_023392945.1 Bacteroidota bacterium | reverse complement strand
TTGCCCGTAGAGTCATACAAGGCACCGTATCCATTCACATTATTATTCGAAAATTCTCCGACATATTTCCTGCCATCCGGAAAAATTTCATATCCTTTTCCCTCTTTTTTCCCATTTACTCTCTCCCCGTAATAGCCCCAGTCATTGTTAAATCTGAAAACAAAACAGGGGTTTATTTTCATGGCCTCATTCACCTCTCCGAATTTCTTCTCCATTTTAAATTTTTCCGGGTACTTTACTATAGCAGGATAAAGGGTTGTGTAGGCATGTTTAAACCAATTGTCGATGATAAGATGAGTAACTTTGTTTTTAATCAGAAAACTCATTACACTGTCAGGCTCGGAATATTTGGCAAATCCGGCTGCTTTATGGTACCCTGAATAGATATAATAGATTTCCGGCTTTCGGCAAATTACCCTTGCACTATCAGGCAAATTGTCGCCGCACCATTCAACTGCATCTAAATAATAGTTTAAATTAACATTCCCCAACATTTTCCATGACTTTATATTAGCCATTTTTCTGGGTTGTTCCTGTGCCTTTACATAGGCAGGAAATAAAAAAATCGCAGAAAATAGGATCACTGCCAATGATTGCACAATAACCGGATTATAACTTTTTTGGATAATCCTGAAAATAATTTTTGTCAACTCGGCAACACCATTAAGGGTAAGAAATATATAAAATGGAATTATACAGGTATAATATCTTTCCCCGCTGTATTGTTCCGGCCAAATGAGAAGAACTCCCATGGTGACACCAATATATAAGAAGAATAATAGTCCGCCTTTTTTGGTTCTGAATAATCCCACCAACATCAGGGCAATAATGGAAATTCCTTTTATCCAATCAGAGCTTTTGATTGGTTTGTTTTTATCAAAGGATACCATATAAATGGAATTGGGAAGATATTTGGTCACATAAGATCCTACGTTATTTTTTGCCCGCGTCACCCAATCGTCAACTGAAGCCATTTTCTGTCCATCGGCTTTCATATAAAAATCTCCCACATAATCACTTTCGGTTTTTCCAATCTTTTCATTCCGGTTATCCCAGGCAAATTTTGTAATTCCAAAAGTTGTCAATAACAATAGAAACACGATGGAACTGCGAATAAAATAGCCTCTCCGTTCGCTTTGATCAGTTTTTTCTTTATTGCTGCGACTTTTCATCCAACCAATAAAACCATAGAAAACATTGTACAAACTCCACAAAAGGACACTGATGATTAAAGATAATCCCATTGTTCTGACAAAATAGACATAGCAGAAGAAAAGCAAGAGAAGAAATAAGAGCAGGTTGTTGACTATTTTTGCTTTGGAAAAGTCAAACAATTTCTTTTCATCAAGAATTAGGAGAAGATAAATTATGACCAAAGAACAAAACAGAAACAACATCTCGCTCATCATAATGGTCGCCCAATGCAATAACGAGGGATGAAGACAACATAGAAGAGCGCATATAAAAGCCAGAACTCTATTCTTCGTAATTTTTTCTAAGACAACAAATAGCAATAAGATTGACAAAAACAACAGAATTCCGTTGGCAGTTTTGACAGCCTCAATATCATTCGGAAAAATATTGAGAACTCCGGCAACAAAGATCGGATAGCCGGGCGGAAAATGAGAGTGTGGGGATTCTTTAAAGAACATAATGTCAGTAAACCCTTTCCCTTCTGAAATTGCCTGCCCGAGAGAATAATAATAGATATTGTCCCCATTCATATCCAATTTGGAATCATACATGGCGCTATAGTTTGCCAAAAAGGTGATTCCTATGGTCAATAGCATCAGAATCATGCTTATTTTTCCGGAAAAGAATTTGTTCCAAATCTCTACCACCGAGGATTTAGTTTTGTTAGTTTTTTTTGTTTTCTTATTGTCTTTCATAATATTATGATCTCTATCAGTCTATGAATCTATATTTTAACAATGTCCATATTGCCTCGAGCCCGTCATACCATTTTATTTTTTTCCCATCTTCCATCGAGCGGGGATAGTAGTGTATCGGAATCTCTATAATCTTATTTTTTGCCTTGATTACTTTGGCAGTCACTTCCGGACAGAATTCAAAACCGGTACATTTCAACTTAATATTCTTTAAGACACTAGCCTCAAACATTTTATAACAGGTTGGCTCGTCAGTTAGATGCTGCCCAAACAAAATATTGGTAACTATCGAAACCAACCTCCCTCCCAAATAAAAGCTGCGGTAGGAATGTTTATTTTGGCGGTTTAAAAAACGCGACCCGTAAACCACTTTATATTCACCCGAAACAATATAAGGCAACAGCAGGTTGTAATCCTCCGGCTCATATTCCAAATCAGCATCCTGAATAATGATAATATTGCCCGTTGCCAAAGCAATAGCACTCCTGATGGCAGCCCCTTTCCCGCGGTTCTTTGCATGAGAATGCAAAATAAGCTTTACCTCAGGGTTTTCGGCCATAAATTGTGCCACTTGAGTGAGCGTCTTATCGGTTGAACAATCATTTACCAACACAATTTCCATGCCCATATTGTCAATAAGCTCCACTTGGGCCACTTTATTTAACAATTGCTTAATGGTTTTCTCTTCATTGTATGCCGGAACCAACACTGAAAGAATAAAACTATTAGTTGGTGTCATAATGTAAAATATATTTGCAAATATAGTTTTTTATTCAACTCATTAAAAAAAAAATTAAAACAGGTATACTTAAACCCTTTTAATCCTGAGTAGGCCAATTTCAAACTTTTAACAAAACTAAATCAAGTTAAAACTTCTTCGTAGTTAAAATTCTGCAACTAAAGCTTAGTTCTGTAGGTGTTTCCGCTTATCGGTCATCAAGTCTTTTTTCCTGAGACCCGTTTGAGGATGTGGGTACAAACCAATAAGATATATTCTCAATAAATTATATTGCCCCCATTGGCTTATCCTACCGACTATTTTTTTATTTTTGCGGAAATTAATATGTTTATGAATCACGATATTCAGTTCTCCATCATAATTACTGTTTATAACCGTCCGGATGAGGTGGGAGAATTTCTGAAAAGCCTCACGCTTCAGACATATAAAGAGTTTGAAGTATTGGTTGTTGAAGACAGTTTGAGCAGCCCCTGTGAATCAGTATGCCAAGAATTCAGTAATAGACTTTCTATCCGCTATTTCTTTGTTCCTCCATCCGGAAGAAGTGAAAAAAGAAATTATGCCATGGAACATGCCAACGGAAATTTCTTTATTATTTTTGATACTGACTGTATAATACCACCTTCTTACATAGACACTGTTAAGAAAGAACTAACCGATAACTATGCCGACTGTTACGGTGGCCCTGACAGTGCGGAGGATTCTTTTACGGATCTGCAAAAAGCTATTAACTTTTCTATGACTTCTTTTATGACTACCGGAGGAATTCGGGGTGGTGCAGGCAAACCGGAGAAGTTTCATCCTCGTTCCTTCAACATGGGAATGTCTAAAGATGTTTTTGAAAAAGTGGGGGGATTTCGCAATATGATCGGCGAAGATATTGATATGAGTATTCGTATTAAAAAAGGAGGATTTAAAACCCTTTTATATAAAGATGCTTTCGTATTTCACAAGAGAAAGATAAGCCTTAAAAAATTCTATTGGCAAGTGAATACTTTTGGAAAGGCAAGAATTTTACTGTCAAAACTACACCCCGGATCTTTAAAAGCGGTTCATTTACTCCCTACCATTTTTGTATTGGGGCATATTCTCTTGCTCTTGATGGCTCTGATCTTGCTTTCTCCCCTATTCCTTATGCCTATAGGAATTTATATCATAGCCATTTTCATTGAATCGCTGATTAAAAACAGAAAAATTAAAATTGCTTTACTTTCGATTGCTACAAGCTATATCCAACTGTTTGGCTATGGATTGGGGTTTTTAGGGGAATATATAACCGGCAAAGCTTCGAAAGCTACCCAAGAAGAGTTATACAAATAACCTACTTCTATTTATTTATAAAAACAGTGAAAATCTCAGGTTGGCTTTCAGGAATTGTGAGCTTTTTTATACCTCTCAAGACCTTCCGGTAAATTAACAGATGCCTTCCAATTAAGAAGTCTCCTGTTTTTGTCAACCGGGGCAACGGCATACATTGTATCAAGGGGGCGATAAGGCAATCCTCCCCACTCAATATTACATTTTTTACCAAATACTTTTTCAATCATCAAGGCTAAATCCCGCACGCGAGTGCCCACTCCTGTTCCAATGTGAAATTCTTCACCGCGTTGGAAATCTAAAAAAGGAGAAATATTATCCGAAATTAAAATGAAAAAGGAAACAAGGTCGCTGACATGAGTAAAATCCAATATCTGTTCCCCTTTGGTCATTTTCACGGGAGTGTCAGAAGTGAGTGACTCGCGCATGTAGTCAATCAATTTCTTGGCAGTGTCTTTTCCCCCATAAAGAGAGTAAGGGACTAATGTAATATATTGAAAACTGCTGAGTTGTGAATAATAATCTACAAAATGGCGAAAGGCCGACTTAGTGGCTGTGTAAAGATAGGCATCACTCAACTTATCAGGTCCCATTCTATACTCTGCAAAAGAACCAATATTAACGAAAAGCTTTACACTTTGAGTGATGGAGATAAAATGCAACAACTTAACGCCAAACTCAATATTGGCCTCTATCATGGGATGAATAATATCATAATCATTTCTACTTGTAGAAAGAGTAGCTAAATGATAGACAAGTTCGGGACGAAAATGAACTATTTTATCCATCTCTTCTGTTGAAATATGAGTACATTGCGAAAAAGGGAAAAGAGAATTTGCCTCTTCAACACTCACATTAACAGTCATAATCTCCACATCGGGATGCTTTTTAATGAGTTCGGGAAGAAAATTTTGTCCC
Source organism: Bacteroidota bacterium (assembly GCA_023392945.1). GTDB lineage: Bacteria > Bacteroidota > Bacteroidia > Bacteroidales > WCHB1-69 > JAGVVH01. Next base: position 4,345 of record JAEWNB010000001.1, on the reverse strand, counting down.
ACATAACCGGTAACTCCGGTAATTAAAACTTTCATATTTTATTCTTTTCTATACTTATATTCTCCAAAAAGAGGAAGCTGTGCATCTTTCTCTGAAATGACGGGATTTTCAATTTGCCAGTCAAATCCGAAACTGTCGTAACGAATTCCCACATCATCCTTAGCAGCATGATTTTGAGTGGACATATACATTACAATTGAATCATCTTCTATCACTTTATAACCATGGGCACATCCCACCGGAATATATAAAGCGACAGGAGACTCTTCCGACAATACCATATCAAACCATTTCCCGTATGTAGGAGAATCTGCCCGAATATCAAGCACCACATCATGGACTTTCCCTTTGATGATGGAAACAATTTTTTCACATGCCAATTTTCCCACCTGCAAATGCATGGCTCTGATTACATTCAATCTGGATCTGGTAAACCAAACTTCTTTAATTTCAGTATTGACAGGATGATTAATTCCGGCCTGATAATCATAGGCATTAAAAGGTTTGAACAATTGCCCTCTCAGATCATGAAAAGGATTCAATTCAATGAGGTATAACCCTTCTATCTTGGTCGCTTTAAAATTCATAAAGAGAAATATTGGTTTATTTGGTCAACACACAAGTGATAGACATTTTGATTTTGGTATTTTTTATACCAGTCAACCGTCATGGAAATAGTTTTATCGATATCCATCTTAGGTTCCCAGCCTAAACGGAATTTGGCTTTACTGATATCCAAAGTCAGTAGGCGTGCTTCATGAAGAGCCGAGGGATCTGATTTGTCAACAAGTTTTCCTTTTCCATAACAAGAGATAACTTTTGAAGCAACAGACCAAACGTTCTCAATGGATTGCATCGAGGGTCCGAAATTCCAGCCTTCACAAAAATTAACAGGATCATCCCACATCTTTTGAGCAAGCAGCAAATAACCTCCCAATGGTTCAAGAACATGTTGCCATGGACGAATGGCGGAAGGATTTCTAATTTCAACAGGGTGATCAGCTTCCAACGCACGAATGCAATCGGGAATAATGCGGTCTGCCATCCAGTCACCTCCTCCGATTACATTTCCGGCACGAACACTGGCAATAGACTTGCCATGTTGGGCATATTGAAGAGGATTCATAAAAGATCGACGCCAGGAAGAAATCGCAATTTCAGCCGCTCCCTTTGAAGAAGAATAGGGATCATAGCCGCCCATTGCTTCGTCTTCACGATACCCCCAAATCTGTTCCCTGTTTTCATAACATTTGTCTGTCGTTATCATCACGGCAACCTTTGCCGAAGAGGAGCGCCTGAAAGCTTCCATCACGCTAATGGTTCCCATTACATTGACTTCGTAGGTTTCCACGGGCTGTTCGTATGAAAAGCGTACCAGCGGCTGGGCAGCCAGGTGGAAAAGAATTTCAGGCTTATATTGCCGCATAACTTCATCCAGTTTTGTAACATCACGGATGTCACCCCTGATATCAACAATATTCTTTCCCACTCCGGAAAGAACAAAATTATCATTATCGGTATAGGGATCAAGTGCATAGCCGATAACTTCGGCGCCAAGTTCACGAAGCCAAATGGTCAGCCAGGAACCTTTAAAACCGGTATGACCGGTAACCAAAATCCTTTTCCCGCGATAAAAATCCTGCAATAGCGTTACATTATTCATACTATTTTTTTTTTACCATTTTTTCCAGGGAGCTTTTCCCGAATTCCACAATTCATTCAGTTCCGTATTATCACGCAGCGTATCCATCGGTTTCCAAAAGCCCTTATAGCAATAGGCATGTATCTGTCGTTCATTCAACAACCGCTGCATCGGTTCTCTTTCAAACATTTCGAAATCGTCCCCGACATAGTTAAACAAAGCCGGTTCACAAACAAAAAAGCCTGCATTGATCCAGGATCCGCTTTCAGCAGGTTTTTCGGTAAAGGAATCCACAATTCCGTTATTATCAATATTGAGTACTCCCAAACGGATGGTATGCTGATAGGCCATCATCGAGAGAATCTTGCCTGATTTTCTGTGGGCTTCTATCGTTTCTGCTATATTGACATCAGAAACCCCGTCGCCATAAGTCAATAGGAACGGTTGATTATCCACATATTTTTCTATCCTTTTAATACGTCCACCCGTCATGGTATTCAGACCGGTATCTATTAAAGTCACTTTCCAATTTTCGGAACGATTATTCAGAATTTCCACACTGTTATCCGACAAATCCACCGTCATATCACAATTATGATGAAAATAATTGGCAAAATATTCCTTAATCATATATTGTTTATAACCGCAACAAATAATGAATTCATTAATTCCGTATTGGCTATATATTTTCATAATATGCCACAAAATAGGTTTGCCCCCTATTTCAACCATAGGTTTGGGAATTAAATTGGTGGCTTCACTCATCCGGGTTCCAAATCCACCCGCCAATATTACCGCTTTCATAATGAATTATATTTTAATAAATGCAAAAGTATGAATAAATATAAAGTACTCCGTATAAAAATACGGAAAAACGTATATTTAAGAATAACCAAACTATTAAATTTATTCTCTTTCTAACTCAAAACCAATAAAATAGAAAAAACAAAAAATTGAATTCTTTTAATATTTTCTTGTAAAAGGGTATTTCAGTATAATCACAAAATGTGCCCACAATGTAGGGCATATCCCGAAATGTTTTTTCATAATTCGATAACGCTCAATCCACGATTTCTTCCGCTGTTGTGCCGAAAGTCCGGCAATCATAAATTTAGAAATGTAATTGTTTATATAAAGATTGTCTCTTGATTTTTCCAATACTTTAACTGTCCAGTCATAATCGGCTGATATTTTATATTGTAAATCATAATCGGGAGCGATATTTTTTCTCACAATAATAGATTGATGACAAACGACCAATCCATTCAACAAACTTCGTTTGGTCAAAACTTTCGGAGCTATTTTGTGCCTTTCGCCCAAGGGAATATCCTTTTCATCAATCATAAGTGACTGTCCGTAAATGACATCAAAGCCATCTTCTTCGTCCATTCGTTTGTAAATCTCTCCTATAGTATTCTCATTATATATTTTGTCACCGGCATTAATAAACCACAAAAATTCACCTTTTGCCATTTTCATCCCTTTATTCATCGCATCATAAAGGCCTTTATCAGGTTCACTTATCCAGCGATATTGTGCTGCGGGGAAGTCTCCGAAACGACCTTCTCCTATATAAGATTCGTACTGCTTAATAATGTCAAGGGTATTGTCTTTAGAGTTCCCATCAACCAATATGTATTCAAAATTTTTATTAGTCTGATTCAATACACTCAGGATAGTTTTCTCAAGAAATTTTCCTGCATTATAAGTGATGGTGATAATGGTGATTAAGGAATTTTTCATACTGGGATATAAAAATTACTGCTTGCTAAGATACCACTCATAAACGGTTTTAATACCTTCACTCAATGAGGTCTTATGTTTCCATCCGCTTTGATGTAACCGCGTCACATCCAATAATTTTCTTGGAGTTCCATCGGGTTTGGAAGCATCATAGACAATTTCTCCTTTATACTCTACAATCTCTTTAATAATCTCCGCCAGTTCATGAATAGACAAATCTTCCCCTGTTCCGATATTGACATGAATCTCATCAGAATAGTGCAACAAGAGATGAAGCAAAGCATCTGCCAAATCGTCCACATACAAAAATTCCCTCATAGGTTTTCCGGTACCCCATAAAACCACTTCAGGTTTGTTATTTATTTTAGCTTCATGAAACTTCCTGATCATGGCGGGTAACACATGAGAAGAGTTCAGATCAAAATTGTCATTGATCCCATACAAATTTGTTGGCATTGCCGATATAAAATCGCAACCATACTGCCGGCGATAAAACTTACATAATTCAAGTCCTGAAATTTTGGCAATGGCATAGGCTTCATTGGTCGGTTCGAGCGAGTTGGTCAGCAAATACTCTTCCTTAATAGGTTGCGGTGCCAACTTGGGATAAATACAAGAGCTCCCCAAAAAAAGCAATTTATCCACCTTAGTAAGATAAGCGGAATGAACAACATTAAAGGCAATCATCATATTGTCGTAAATAAATTCGGCAGGGAAACTATTATTAGCTTGGATTCCGCCCACTTTGGCAGCCGCCAAAATTACATATTGCGGCTTTTCAATTTCAAAAAAACGATTGACAGCTTCCTGATTACGCAAATCAAGTTCCTGAATCTCTTTTAGCAACAAATTATGATAGCCATTTTTTTGCAAAGTGCGGGTAATGGCAGAGCCCACCAAGCCGGTATGTCCGGCAACATAGATTTTATCTTCGGGTTTCATTAGAGAAAGTATTTATTT
>JAEWNB010000011.1 GCA_023392945.1 Bacteroidota bacterium | reverse complement strand
CTGAATGTCTTGTAGAAGAGATATTAATGAATCTCTGCCACAATTGTCATATTTCTTCAATATGTTCTCGATTGCTGTTTTCATACTTTTAAGTTGATACTGATAATTTATTTGATTTGTGAATAATGTATTGAATTAAATTTTTTTCTTTCCAAAAAATGGTAGTCTATTTTACTTATCATATCTAAAGTCAGATAATGAATAAGTCCCAATAGGTAATATGTTGTATAGCTGAATTTTAATTAAACATGTACATTGACTTACATGCAGCGTAAATACCAAAAGGAGGAAACTATTAAGCTCCTAAAATCCTTTGAATTTCAGGAATAATCTTTTTTCCATCTACCGGTTTTCTAAGAAACCCATCTACCGGGAACCAGATTGAATGACCTTGTTCTGATAAATAGTCAACACCGGCTTTTCCGGAATTGATATCTTTAACGAGGATAACGTGTAAATCTTTGAATCCCGCATTTTTACGAAATTCATGAGCCATAGCTTGAACATCAGGTTTTGTGGTAGTAAGAACGTCAATGGAAGTTTGCATTAAGATAGGAAGTTTTTTTAATTCTGGGTCGTCGGTAATTTCTTTAGCCAATTCAAATCCTTCATATTGGGTTGTCATCATGACATCAAGAATGGCTAAATCGGGTTTTTCTTCCCTGATTTTTTTAATACCTTCCACTTTGTCATTGGCAGAGATAACCTTGTAACCCTCTTTCGTCAGAATTGTCTCAATAATAGTTACTACATCGATGTCATCGTCAACGATTAAAATTTTTTTGGTTTCCATAACTTTTTTTTGTTTTTTTGGTACCTTATTTTAGGACAGTTATAATATTTTTTTATATACAACATTTTAACACTGCAAAAATAGTATTTATTTTTATACTACGCATTTATTTGATCAAATTTTATACATTATTATGACGAAAAAAAATAAAATATGAGTCAAGATTAAAGAGTGATCATCTTTTTTTTCGGAATGGAAATAAAAATGATCAGCAGAATTGCATAAATTATGGGAGTAGCGTTTCAAAATAAAATGGGATACAGAAATAAATTTAATCATAAAACACTTAAGCAATGATGCTTACATAAAATAAGATAATATTTTTAGGGATTATCTTTGAATCAAAACTTTTAGATTAGTGTTCAGACCTTTCTTTCCGTTTTTTTTATGCAAAAACAGTTTTTTTAGATCCAAGTTCATTTTGTAAAAAGTCAAAAGGATTGCCCTGAAAAACAGGACAATCCTTCTTCAAAAAAATGGTTATATTTTCTTTCCAATGTAAAAAACATACCCGTAATACTCTTTGTACTTATTGTACAATTGAGCTTCGTAGCGATCATAAGCAATAAAATCTTCGGCAGTTTTATTCCCCGAATATTTTTTCAGAAATAGTTCCTGTAATTGAACTTGAGGGGCAAAGAAATGGTCTATCCAACAATTCTCCGGCAAAATAAAAGTTGCCACCGGAATATAGCCGGCCTTTTGCATTTGGGCAACCTTGTTTGGAATAGTGTCAATCTCGGGATAAGCATCCACCCAAAATTTGTCTATTTCAGCAGGTCGTTCTTCGGTAAACCAAGATGCCTCCGTTACGGCAAGGTAACCACCTTGTTTCAGAAATTTACGCCATTCGTTCAAGCCCCGGTTAAATCCGATATTATAGATTGCACCTTCGGACCAGATCAAGTCTAATTCTTCATCTTTAAAAGAAAGGTTATCCATCGAACCGACAATTCCTCTCACTCTGTTTTGAAGATGTAGTTTTTGAGAATTAATATTGAAAAGGTCGATAAAATAAGAGAAAAGATCAATGCCTGTAATATGTCCGGGTGCATGTTGTGCCAGCACCATAGTTTGACCTCCCGTCCCGCAGCCAATATCGGCAATTAAAGAATTTGGGGTGAGATTATCGATAAAGCTCAGTGCTTTAATGGTCATTTCAGGACTTCCGGGTCCTTGTCGTTCCAGGTTTGAATAATATTCGCATATTAAATTAAAATCGAATTGGTGAATTGATTTGTTATCGTCATTCATGATGTTAAAATTTTTGTTTGCAGTTATAGTAAAAGAGTACTATAAACAATTATTAATATAAAAAATAAATTAAAAACAACTCCGGCATCAAAATGCCTGAGCATAAACAAAGAATAACCTATAGTAACTTACAATAGGTTATTTACTTCACCCGATCCGTTATAAAGTTAAACATCCAATATTTTTAACGGCGCAAAAGTAGCAATTTTTTAGAAATCACAAAGCTTTGCGATAAATTATTTTTTTATTTTGAGTATCATAAATTTCAGTAATTGCCCCGCATTTATCAACATTCTGTTCCTTGAAATACTTCTCCATTGCAGGATAAACTTTCATAATACCAATAAAAATGGACAATTTCCCTTTGAAAGGAATTTCCGTATATAAATACTTTCCCTGAGGAAGTGTTTTAATCGAATATTTTCCTTGTAATTCAGCGAGTTTTAAGCTATCGATATCCGAAAGAAAATAGCCGACATCGGCCCGCAATTTACTTTTTTCAATTTGCTGTGGATTATCATAATAGATTCCGAATCCTTTTTGCAAATCCAGTTTATCATCATTTAAAAGCATTTTATGAATCGTATCCATCACAAAACCACTTTTACTATAGTCACCTATCACTTCTTTGTAAACTACCATTTCACCTCCCTGTTCAGAAATTTGGAATTTAACTTTATTAAATCCGCCGTAAAAGGCATACAGTAGAATTAATACAGATACAAATGCTATAATAACCAAGAGAATAATCTTTAAAATTTTCATGGGATTACTGTTTTAAATTACTAAATTTTGTTTATGACATGCAATAATACTATTATTTTTTAAAATCAGAAAAAAAAATCCTGCAAATGTCAAACAACATTTGCAGGATAAATTTGGACTAAGTTAAATGTTAACCTATAAGATTTTACTGACAGTTAGGTTTAATTGGTTTATTTTTTCTGTCGGTATAATGAGTGTGCAATAATTTATGAGACATATGTCCCAGCGGTTTTTCAAGGAATTCGGCATAAATTTGAGCAATTTCTGGATTATCATGAGATTTTCTCAATTTCATACCACTATCTTCGCGATAAATTGCTTCATTTCGTTTCATTCTGATTTCAGCGCTGGTTGGGAAAGGTTGTCCGCCACCGCCAAGGCAACCGCCAGGGCAAGCCATAATTTCGATAAAGTGATAGTTTGCTTCACCGGCGGCCACTTTATCCATTACTTTTTTAGCATTAACAAGTCCATGAGCAATGGCCACATTCAGAGAAACCCCCTCAAGGAATTTCCAATCCGGCAAAGTCCCTTCAATTTTCACAGAAGCTTCTTTAACTCCCTCCATACCTCTGACAGGGAGAATATTCAAATTGTCAAAAGGAACTTCTCTTCCGGTCACGAGTTCATAAGCCGTACGAATAGCAGCTTCCATTACTCCTCCGGAAGCACCGAAAATAACTCCGGCACCTGTTGATTCTCCCATAATACTGTCACAATGTTCTTCCTGAAGAGCATTAAAGTCAAGGCCTGCCTGTTTAATCATAACAGCCAATTCTCTTGTTGTAAGAACATAATCAACATCTTTATAACCGCTGCTTCTCATTTCAGGTCTGTCTGCTTCAAATTTCTTGGCAGTACATGGCATAATCGACAAAGAAACAATATCTGCGGGGTCAATTCCTCTTTTCTGAGCATAGTAAGTTTTTGCCAAGGCTCCGAACATTTGCTGCGGTGATTTGCAAGTTGAGAGATTATCAAGCAACTGAGGATATAAATGTTCAATAAATTTAATCCAGCCCGGAGAGCAGGAGGTCATCATAGGCAAAGAAACTTTCGGATCTTTATCAACCAATGCTTTTTTAAGTCTGGTAAGAAGTTCAGTACCTTCTTCCATAATAGTAAGGTCTGCAGTAAAGTCGGTATCTAAAACCGAGTCAATGCCAAGTTTTTTAAGAGCAGCCACCATTTTTCCGGTAACAATTTCACCCGGTTCGAGTCCCAAATCTTCGCCCAAAGCAATTCTGACAGCGGGGGCAGTTTGAACCACAACATGTTTTTTAGGATTATAAATAGCATCCCAAACCTCTTCAATATAATTTCTTTCAACCAAAGCACCCACGGGACAGCGGTTGACACATTGTCCACAATTGGTACAAACCACTTCATACATGGTTTTTTCGAGGAAAGTAGAAATTTTCATGTGTTCTCCTTTGTAAGCTACAGCCAATGCACTGACAGACTGAAGTTCTTCGCAGGTTCTAACACATCTCTGACAACGGATACATTTACTGTCGTCTTTGATAATAGAAGGAGAATAGTTATCAATAGTATAGTTATGGAACGGAACCAGGTCAATAAAGTTTTCGTTGGTAATTTTATATTCAGCGGCAAGTGATTGCAATTCACAGTTGCCGTTTTTATAACATTTGGTACATTCCGAATTGTGTTCAGACAAAAGCAACTCAATAATATGCTTTCTTGCAGTTCTCACTTTAAGAGAATTGGTATGAATAACCATATCTTGGGTTACAGGAGTAGCACAAGAGGCGGGCAATGTTCTGACACCTTCCTGTTCAACGACACAAACCCTGCAATTACCTGCAACACAAAGGTCCGGGTGATAACACAATGTTGGAATATGAATATTCATCTTTTTAGCAGCGTCTAAAATAGTAGTGCCTTGTTCGACACTAATATTTATACCATCTATTTTTAAATTTATCATTTGTTTCATCTTGTTTAATTTTTAATGGGTAATAAGTTGATTTTTTAATAAATCATTTCTTCTTTAAAGTTAGATACAATAGTAGAGAAAGAATTGGCAACCGATTGACCTAATCCACACTTGGCAGTTAGTTTCATTGAATCAGTTAGTTTAAGCAGAACATCAAGGTATTCAGGTTCTTTTTCTCCGTTTTTAACGGCTTTAATACCTTTAACCAACTGTTGGCAGCCCACTCTGCAAGGAGTACATTGGCCGCAGGATTCTTCGGCAAAAAAATCAAGGTAATTAGACAGAACATTATACATGGATCGGGAACTATTAAAAAGCATCATGGAACCTCCGGTAGGAATTCCTTCAAAGCCAATAATAGTCTCTTCAAATTTTCTACGTGGTACACAAAATCCCGAAGCACCGCCAACCTGAACAGCTTTGGTATCGCCATCGCCATATTCTTCGACAAAGTCAGACAACTTCATTCCCAGTTCAAGTTCATAAACGCCCGGTATAGGAGTGTCTCCGGAAACAGAGAACACTTTGGAACCTCTTGAGTCCTGGGTTCCCATTTTACAAAAAGTATCGACGCCATATTTTTGGATCATAGTAATGTTAACATAGGTCTCAACATTGCTAATCATAGTCGGTTTATTTCTGAAGCCTTCCACAACGGGGAACGGGGGTTTATTTCGGGGTTCGCCTCTTTTTCCCTCCATGGATTCCATCAGAGAAGTTTCTTCACCACAAACATAAGCACCGCTTCCCATCAAAAATTCGATATGAAAATCATATCCCAGATTTTTAATAGTTTTATGAAAATCATCCAGTACTTTATTTAATTCGGGCAACATAAATTTATATTCTCCACGCAAATAGACATATCCCTTTTTAGCTTTAAGGACATGGGCACAAATAGCCATTCCTCCAAATACTTTTCCCGGAACTTTTAGTAGAATTTCCCTGTCTTTAAAAGTCCCCGGTTCCCCTTCATCGGCGTTACAAAGGATATATTTTTCAGGATCAGCCTGAACTGCAGTGAATTTTAATTTTAAACCTGTGGGGAATCCGGCGCCGCCACGGCCTCTCAATCCTGAATCCACTATCTCATCAATAATATCTCTGGGATCTTTTTTGATTACTTCCGCAAGAACGGGATATCTCTGAGGAATTTGGCATTCCTGGCACAAACCAAATATTACATCTGTTTTCTTTAAATTAATTGAGCTCATTGTATTTAATGTTTGATTGATATATTATTTTGAACGATATTCAGTTATGATATTAATCACCTTTTCGGGAGTAAGGTTGGTATACGGAATATCATTGATCAGCATAGAAGGTTCCTGATCGCTCCAACCGATATCATTGGTTTCCAAAAGAGAAAAATAGCGATCGGGAGTGGTTTCTCCAACTTTAATTTTCAGTATTTTTTCCAGAGTTTTAATAATTTCCTTTTTACCTTTCATTTCAGCAATAATTGATTTACATACTCTGATTACATATTTTCCTTTGGGTTCTGTATCAAGGAAAGAGTAAAAAGTGGCTGTTCCGAATACTTGTGCAGCAGAAAGGTCAAGAGTTTCGGCAATTTCTTTCATTACTTCTTCGCTCAGATAATGATTTTTTTCAACGATAGCCTGTAAAATGGGCATTAGAGCTTCTCTATTTTTGCCGTATTTTTCGGCAAGATTCTTAATTAATGAGGTTACTTCTGACATAGCTTAAAAATTTACTTAATGGTTAATAATGTATATTTTGTATTTTTTATATTAATGATTTGATGTATTGAAAATTTCAACAGCTCTTTCAAAAATTCCCTGAGTATAAGATATTGTAAGACCGTAATTAGAAACAGGAATACCTTGATCAATAGCCGGTTTCAATCTATTGAGCAATTGTTTTCTTGTAAACATGCATCCTCCACATTGAATTACCAAGGCATAGTGATGGATATCCAATTGAGTTTTATCGAAACTACTCACCACTTCAAACTCCAGTTTTTTGCCGGTAAATTCCGTTAGCCAACGGGGCAACTTAAATCTTCCAATATCATCGCAATTCACGTGATGGGAACAGCTTTCCATAATCAACACTTTGTCGCCGTCTTTAAGTTCGGAAATTTTGGGGGTTCCCTTCATATAGGCATCAAAATCTCCTTTTAAACGGGCAAATAATATGCTAAAGCCCGTCAGGGGAATGTCTGTCGGAACAATCTTACTCACGCGATTAAAAGCCTGACTATCGGTCACCACCATTCTGGGTTTCATAGCACAATTTTTGAGAAAATAGTCAAGTTCTTCTTCTTGCAAAACGACATTAATGCAATGATGATCCAGGATGTCGCGAATAGCCATAACCTGAGGTAAAATTAAACGACCTTCGGGAGCTTCTTTATCAATGGGAGTAACCAATACCACCAGATCTTTTTCTGTCAGCAAATCTTTAAATAAGGTCACATTTTGATATAATCCTTCGGGGATTGTTTTTTTCAACAAATTCACTACATCGTCTAAATTAGTCGGGTGAATGGTGCTGAAATCAACAATTTCGCTTTGAGTAATTTTTCTAATTTCCTCAATAGTAGAAGGTTTTAAGGGATCCTTATCACTTTTGTTATGAATAATCAGAAACGGAATATCATATTCTGTGAACTGTTTAATCAACTCTTTTTCATAGCTCCCGAATTTATTTTCGGCAATTAACATAATTGCACAATCAATAATGCCAAGTATCTGAATTGTTTTCTGAATTCGTTTTTCTCCGAGTTCTCCAACATCATCAATTCCGGCAGTATCAATAATTACAGTAGGGCCTATTCCAAAAATTTCTAAGGATTTTTTAACCGGATCTGTAGTGGTCCCGGGAAGGTTAGAAACTATGGCAACATCTTGATTTACCAAGACATTGATAAAAGAGCTTTTTCCGAAATTCCGCCTTCCGAAAATGCCGATATGCGGCTTTAAATCCCTCCCCTTACTCATAGTATGAATATATCATTTAGTTGCAGAACGTTTCAATCTTAAAATGAAAGAATTCTCTCGCAGCGTAAAGTATTGGTAGATTCTATTTCTTTTTCTTTAAGTGATGCAAAAATACATTTTTTTAATTAAAAAATAGTGCTTCGGCTTATTTTTTTTATTACTATGATTACTGAGAAAATAATATATGTAAATACTTGATTATTTGAAATTAAAGAAATAATTCATGAAAAAATTCCAGAATGTAACCACCCCGATTGCAAAAAGTTTTGAAAAATAAAAATTCCATTTTCCCTTGCCGTGTAAAACATAAATAGTGGCATTATTAAGTCCCAGTCCTATTAAAGAAAATCCGAAAAAAATCAAATATTGTCTCATAATAGCCGGGTTGACACTTTGAAACGTCCAAACTCTGTTAAGCAGATAGTTAGTAGAAGCTGCCACGATAAATCCACAGGAGTTTGAAATGTATTTGTTTAATTTAATAAATTCTTTACACACATAAGTGATTGCAAAATCAACAAAAACACCGCTACCTCCAACGACACAAAACTTTATGAATTTATAAAACATAGTATAATTGATCATGGTACATCGTCTTATTGATTAGTAATTTTTTGCAGCTCTTTGATAAAAAAATCGATATCAGATGGGGCTGTATCCCACGAAGTAACAAAACGCACTTCATCATTAAATTCATTCCATATATAGAAAAAATGATTTTCAAGCAATTTATTCACCAATTGCCGATTCATTTTAACTATCAATATATTAGCTTCTGACTTTTGAGTAAAAAGAGCCTCACAAGAAGAGAGAATTCCTTTTTTAAGTAACTGAGCCATTTCATTGGCGTGCAGGGCATTATTATACCATAGATTATTATTCAGATAGGCAGTAAACTGGGCTGCAGTAAATCGCATTTTAGAATAAAGCTGAGCTGACTGTTTCCTTAAATATTTGATATTTTCAGACAATTCAGGACGAAAAGAGATAACAGATTCTCCCATCATCATGCCATTCTTGGTTCCTCCAAAACTTAAAATATCTACTCCGCAATCAACCGTCATTTCTTTAAAACTCTTTCCAAGTGCCACAGCAGCATTAGCAATTCTGGCTCCATCCATATGCAGATACATATTATATTGATGGACAAAATCGGCTAATGTTCTGATTTCTTCGGGCTGATAAATCGTTCCCAACTCAGTGCATTGAGAGATATAGAGAACTTTTGGCTGTGAATGATGTTCAAAACCCCAATTATAAAGTTGGGGAGATATCAGTTCAGGGGTAAGTTTTCCATCTTTGGTTTCAATTTCTTTGAGCGCAGCGCCTGTCATAAAAACGGGAGCTCCGCATTCATCCACCGCAATATGGGCAGTAGCAGCCGAAATAATAGAATTGAACGGCTGAACGCAGGCTCGCAAAGCTATCACATTGGCTCCGGTACCGTTAAAGACAAAAAAAGGGTCTGCTGTTGGCCCGAACAAGTCTTTTATTTTAGCAATTGCTTCAGCAGTCCAGGGATCATCTCCATAAGCTACAGCATGATTAAGGTTAGCCATAGCCATCGCTTTCATAATGTCGGGATGTACTCCTGAGTTGTTATCACTTCCAAAACTTCTCATAGAATATGTTTTGAGTGCAAAAATAAATTATTTTTGCACTCAAAACAAAACTGATATGTTAAAGATAGAAAACCTACATGTTTCCATAAAGGGAAAAGAAATTTTAAAAGGGGTTAATTTAGAAGTTAAAAAAGGGGAAGTTCATGCTATCATGGGGCCAAACGGGACCGGAAAAAGTACCTTGGCTGCCATAATTGCCGGAAAAGAAGTTTTTGAAGTAACGGAAGGTTCTATTACTTATAAAGGCAAAAATCTTTTTGACCTTTCAATAGAAGATAGAGCCAGAGAAGGTATTTTCATCGGCTTCCAGTATCCGGTCGAAATTCCTGGAGTCAGTATTTCAAACTTTATGAGAACTGCTCTTAATGAAATCCGTCAGTACCGGGGACAAGAGCCTCTCTCAGGAGCTCAGTTTCTGAAACTGATGGAAGAGAAAAAGAAAATTGTAGAATTGACCGCCAAGCTGAGTAACCGTTCCGTGAATGAAGGGTTTTCAGGAGGGGAAAAGAAAAAAAACGAAATATTTCAAATGGCAATGCTTGAACCTGAATTGGCCATTTTAGACGAAACCGACTCCGGACTTGACATTGATGCCCTTCGTATTGTTGCGAATGGGGTCAACCAGTTGAAAAAACCGACTAATGCTACTATCGTAATTACCCATTACCAGAGATTGTTGGACTACATTGTTCCGGATAAGGTGCATGTTTTATTCGATGGCAAAATTGTTAAATCCGGACCTAAAGAGTTGGCTTTTGAGCTTGAAGAAAGAGGATATGACTGGATTAAACAAGATTATGAACTTGGAAAGTTACTATAACATGAAACCATTTACCCGTTATATTCAACAATTATTTGAAAAGTACAGTGCTAAACTTCCATTTGCAGATAATCCGCAAATTCAAAAAATAAGAAGTGAGGCATCGAAGGTCTTTTTTCAAAAGGAACTTCCTTCCAAAAAGCTGGAAAATTGGCGTCATCAACCAATTGATGAGTTGGTGGAAGATCAATATGACATTCAGTTACAACCGAATCCCTACCGTCCCGTTGATGAGATTTTCAAATGTAAAGTGCACAATATCGACACTAATATGTTTACCTTCCTAAACGGTTGGTATATACACAAGAATAATCCTCTCACCATTTTTCCGGAAGGGATAATCGTTGGAAGCCTTAATGCTGCTATTGAACGCTTTCCGGAACTTGTATTTCCTTATCTTGCCAAACAAGATCTTGAAAAGTCTGATAGCATGATTGCTTTTAATGAAATGTTTTTCAACGATGGTATTTTTATCTTCATCCCGGACAACATTATTGTCAGTAAACCTATGCAGATTATATATCTGGTGGATAGTGAACAAAATCTGATGATTCATAACCGTAACTTAATAATAGTAGGAAAAAATTCTTCTTTATCTCTGGTACATTGTGATGACTCCCTGAATTTTAAAAAGACACTCATCAATAATGTTACGGAAGTATATTTGTCAGAGCATGCTACTTTTAATCACTATAAGATGGAGAATAAAGATGCTGAATCTCTTTTGGTAAATCATCTCTTTATTGAGCAGAAAACTTATTCGAAATTTTTCTCCAACGTCATCACTTTCAATGCCGGATATGTTCGCAACATGATAAAGGTTGATTTAATTGAGCCGTTTGCAGATGCCAAGTTGTATGGATTATATCTGGTTGATAAAAAACAATATGTTGACAATCAAATATATGTTAACCATTCCGCTACTGATTGCACCAGTTATCAGCTTTATAAAGGGATTGCAGATGACGAAGCTGCTGCCAATTTCAACGGACATATTTTGGTAAAAAAAGACTCCCAAAGAACCGTTGCTTTTCAGACCAACCGAAATATTGCTCTTACTGATAATGCCAAAATCACCACGAAGCCCTTTTTGGAAATTTATGCTGATGATGTTCAATGCAGCCATGGAGCTACTATTGGTCAGTTGGATGAAAATGCCATGTTTTACTTGCGTTCGCGGGGCATTTGTGAAAGAAGTGCCCGTATGCTGCTGATGTATGCTTTTGCCAATGAAGTGGTAAATTTTATTGAAATCACAAGTCTGCAGGAACGCTATACTGATATGGTAAAAAAACGTCTTAGTGGGGAGCTTACCGTTTGTGACCAATGTGTTCTTCACTGCTCGGATGAAAAAGATTTTTCCTTTGAGATAGATATTAGTAAGATCTGAAATTAGGGAATATTTTTCTCTCGGTCTTTCACCGCTTACTTTAATAGCAAATAAAAAAAAAGCTGTCAACAATGTTGGCAGCTTTTTACGTATAAAATAATTACAGATTATTTTTTGTGTGGATATACTTTAAGAGCTTCTTCAAGACATTTCATAGCTTCTTTCAAATCTTCAACACACAAGCAATAGCTGATTCTCACTTCATGAGTTCCTTTACCATGAGTGGAGTAGAACCCTGTTGCAGGAGCCAACATAACGGTTTTGCCTTTGTAGTCAAAATCTTCAAGAAGCCATTTGCAGAATTTATCTGAATTGTCGATTGGCAATCTGGCTACAGCATAAAAAGCTCCTTTTGGATTTGGGCAGAAACAACCGGGCATCTTATTGATAGCCTCTACAACTGTATTACGTCTTGCCACATAGTCTTTAATAACGGCGTCAAAATATTCTTTCGGGGTATCAATAGCAGCTTCTCCGAGAACTTGACCATAAGTAGGAGGACTTAGACGGGCCTGAGCAAATTTCATGGCAGTATTGTAAACTTCCTTGTTATGGGTGATGAAAGCTCCAATACGAACACCGCAAGCACTATAACGCTTGGAAACAGAATCCAGCAAAACAACATTTTGTTCAATGTTTTTCAGATTCATTACTGAAAAATGTTTTGCACCGTCATATACAAATTCTCTGTAAACCTCATCGGCAAAAAGGAAAAGATCGTGTTCTTCCACAATTCTGCTCAGTTCAACCAACTCTTCTTCAGAATAAAGATAGCCGGTCGGATTGTTGGGATTACAAATCATGATGGCCTTGGTTTTAGGAGTAATAACTCTTTCAAACTCTTCAATGGCAGGCAACGCAAACCCATTCTCAATAGTAGAAAATATCGGTTTCACTGTCACTCCGGAGGAGACTGCAAAGCCGTTGTAATTTGCATAAAAAGGTTCCGGGATGATCACTTCGTCACCCGGGTCTAAGCAACTACCGAAAGCAAATAAAATTCCTTCCGAACCGCCACAAGTAACGATAATTTCATCGGGAGTAAGTTCAATTCCGACACTTTTATAATATTCAACCAATTTTTTACGATAGCTCAATATTCCCGCTGAATGAGAATAGGCCAACACCGGGAGGTCAGCATTTCTGACTGCTTCACGGGCTTTAACAGGAGTTTCAATATCGGGTTGACCGATATTTAAATGATAAACCTTAATTCCTCTGGATTTTGCGGCATCTGAATAAGGAACCAGTTTTCGAATTGGGGAAGCAGGCATGCTTGCCCCTTTTGCTGAAATCTTAGGCATGATAATTAGTTTTTGTTTATTATGAATTTATATTTCTATATTTAAATTTCTCCTTTAATATCCAACAACATCTGCTTTACCTTCAGCAGTGTAGTCACTATCTGCGCATTGCTGCTTTCTTTGATAAAACCGGCTTTCAGAGCATCCTTTGCCCCTTGCAAGGTATGGCCTTTAACCTTAGTCAAGTAATAAATTGTGCGAATCGTTTCAATATCTTTTTTAGTAAAGAAACGGTCGCCTTTTTTATTTTTATAGGGTTTAATGAGGTCAAACTCTTTTTCCCAATAACGTAAAAGGGAGGTGTTTACATCAAACATTTTGGCAGTTTCGCCAATGCTGTAATATACTTTTTCAATCTCTTCCATAATCAAATGATATTAAGATTCTTCTCCCCTTGCTTCTTCCCGGCGATTATCCTTCTCTTTAATACTTTCGCGTTTGTCATACATCTTCTTCCCTTTGGCGAGTGCAATATCAAGTTTGGCATAGCCGTTTTCGTTAATCCACAATTTAGTGGGAATAATGGTCATCCCTCTCTCGTTCAATTTGCTCATAATTTTTTTCAATTCCTTTTTATTGAGCAATAATTTCCGGTCTCTTTTAGGTTCATGATTATTATAGCTGCCGTGTATATATTCACTTATATGCAAATCGTGTACCCAAAGTTCATTATTAATAAAAGAACAGAAAGAATCGGTGAGGTTGGCTTTCCCTGCCCGGATAGATTTTATTTCGGTTCCGGAAAGGACAATACCGGCAGTATAAACAGTAAGCAGAAAATATTCAAATTCCGCTTTCCTGTTCTTTATCACAATATTATGATTCGTCTCTTTCTTTGCCATGACCATTTAAAACCGAGTGCAAAAATAGTAAAATTAGTGATAATAAAAGCGTTATTACGGTTAATATTGAATAGATCCCGTTATCACCAAATTCATGCAAAAAGAGGTCGGAATAGTCGCTCAAAGTTTTCCAATAGTGTGCGTTTTTGAGAGGGTAATTAGGGGTGAATGATTTCGAAGCTCATAAAATTTTGATTTTGTGCTTAGGAAATTTATTTTTGTGCCTAGAAAATTTAAATTTTGTGCTTAGGAAATT
>JAEWNB010000070.1 GCA_023392945.1 Bacteroidota bacterium | reverse complement strand
AAATTTCAAAAGGGGTGTTTTACATCCCTTTTGTTTAAAGGGGAATAGTTTAAGGGTAGAATCGTGGTCTCCAAAACCATTGATGGGAGTTCGAATCTCTCTTCCCCTGCCAAAAAAGAAATAACGAACGTTATTTCTTTTTTTTATTGCATTTACATATTAACACAACTCTAATTTAACGGGAACTTTAAAGCACCGAGCTCCCAAAATAAATATAATTCAGCTATAAATCTGCTTTTTAAGAAAAAAACAACTAATTAGAGTTCAATATTATTCAGAAACAACAGAGGGAAAAGTATCGCGAGGATTTTTGATAAAGGCTACAATCGGTTTTCCCTCAATTTTATATGTTTTAAAAAGACCGGTTTTAAGCCAGCTTTTATCTTTTAATTGAGCTGGAGTTTTATTATTGGCAAAAGAGATAAAATAGTCCCAATTTGTAGTAGAATCCAGCTCATCATACTCACAAAAACCAAGGGAGATTTGAGCAGAGTCCTTTTGCAAAAAATATTGTAATCCTTTTCCTCCATCAGTATAAACTATTGTTTTTTGTCCCTTCAAAGAATCAGCAATCGCTTGATTATTAATATATTTAATAAGGGCACGGGCTGTTTTTTTATTAATTTGATCATTATAATCCAATGGATATTTTCCATAAGCATTGTCAATTCCACCCGAAATTTCATTATAATAGACATAAGAAACAGGATGATTAAAAATGATATGTCTCAAAGGCATAATTGACAATAGCAAAAAAATTCCGACAATCACAAAATTGGTATAAAAATCGTCAATTTTCCTCAAGAGGGCTTCAATTCCACCCACAGCAAAAACAACAAAAACAGGATAAATAAAGAGTAAAAGGTTCCAATCATTAGCGGGGAATATATGCTGTTTATTAGCAACAAATAAGGGTAAAAAGAAGACCGTCAACAAAACAATTTCCGGAAATGGCAAAACAGTAGAAATTGTCTTTCTCCATAAAATAAAATGGACCAAAAATCCCAGAAGCACAACAAAAGGAATCGTAATAAACATCATTTTCAGCAAATAGTAACCGGGCAGATTCTCAGTTTGGAAAAATTGACCTTCAAAAAGTTGCATTGAAGAGTGCAAATTATTTTTAAGCAAAGAAAGCGCCTCCAGCGGATTTATTGGAGTAGAGTGAAGCTCTGCGGGCAAATATATATAATCAACAAGATAGACAACAACAGTCATTCCAGCCAACAAAGCAAAGAGTTGAAAAAATGAAATAAAATATTCTTTAGTAAAAAACTTCTTAATTGGATTTTGAGAAATAAAATAGATCATTACAAAAGCAACAAAGTAAAAAATCAAGACAAAACCGGCTTCCGAAATCAGGGTTGCGAATACTATAGCAAGTGTAACATAAATTATTCTGTTCCATTTAACAATTGGCAAGTCGAAGCAAAAAAGGAGAAGCTGGAAAATAGTAAAAATGTAAGCAAAGGCAAAAGGGATATCCACCAGATTAGTAAAGACAGAGCCAATGAAGCGTGGAGAAATAAACAAAAAGAGGACTCCAAAAAAGGCAGCCCGCCAGCAAAAGAGTCTGACCAATAATAAACCCGTAACCAAAAGAATAAGCCATCCAAAAAGAGAGTTTATTAAATGACGGGAAATGAGGAAATCATCAGCTCCTATCCATTGGTTAATGGCATAGGCAATATTATCAACTGCTTGACCTTGATACTTCAAATCAGGAATAGACTTAACATCTTGATTTTCATAAGAATAGTATTCGTAAACAGCTTTTGCATTTTCATTTTTCCTTATTTCATCAGCACTCAAACCTACATCTTTTGACATAAAAGGGATCAGAAACAGGAGAAAAAGCATCAAAAAAGAAAAGATATATTTATAAATATCATCCTTATTTTTCAGAGAAAAGGTATAGTAGTGTTTAGAGATATCATACCTTATTTTTTTCGTTTTTAATTTAATAAAACGAAGATGCATAACTTCAGAGTTAAAAATATGTCTTGGTTTCATCAAAGAATTGACGAAAAAAAAGAGATTGGATTTTATTCTTTGAAAAAACAACTTCAGATTCATACAAAAGCTAATTTTTAAGATTTTGAAAAGTCAATACCCCAACAAAACTCACAAAGGGGCAAAAGTACAAAAATTTTGAACTATTGTACGAGCATTACCTCCTTCGTTAAATAAAAGATCTAAAATCGATAAATTGGGGACAAATTCAAACTTAGACTCAAAAACCTGATAATAGGGTTGATTAAATTTAAATCTGTAATCAGGCAAAATTGCTTTTTTAGGATGAATTTCATTTCGGCAGTCTAATGAATTATCATAATAAGGAATAAAATTGCCGGTAGGTTGAATTTTTTTATCAATTTTCAATAAATTCATCAGCAAAAGAAATGCTTCAAAATTAAAATCAAAAAGAAAAGGAATTTTTTTTTGAAAAAAAGGGAGAAAGGCATCCTGAAAAAATAGAAAATAGGGGCTATTATTATAAGCAGCTTGGATTGACTTCCAATGATTTCTTTGCCAAGGAGTTTTATAGTCAATCTTAACATCTTTAATAAGACAACCAGGGTTGTGATGACAAACCGGAATTGTCAAGGTGAGCATACCGTTTGCAGATAAAATATGAGCTCTATTTCTGTAGGACTGTTTTTGATAACTTTCCGAATCTTCTAATAAAACATGATCAGCAGCTAAAATAAGTCCGAAATATTCCACAGGAGGGAAATAAGCAGAAGATAGTATCAGCTCAGACATTATAAAACTAATTATCTTGCGATCACCAATTTAGAAGTATATACGTTATTATTATTTACCACCTTAATGAAATAGATACCATCGGCAAGGTTATTTAAATTAAGGAATAATTCCTGAGAAGCATCAAATTTGCGACTATAGAC
>JAEWNB010000057.1 GCA_023392945.1 Bacteroidota bacterium | reverse complement strand
AGGATCAAACTCTCCATCCTATATAATTTCTTTTGCTTTGTGTCTGTCCCGACTTTATCGCTTGCGTTCTCAAATTAATTGATTTGAGCCATTTGCTACATCATTCCATTCTTTCAAAGAACTTCCCGTTTCGTTCCCTTCTCCTCTGCCTTTTTCTTCCCGAATTGGGATTGCAAAAATACAACCTTTTTTTATTTTTGCAACCCATCCTAATCTTTTTTTTTATATTTTTTATTATTCTCCTGTATATCAAGAAAATATTTTTCAATTAAGGATGAATTTCAGCTGTTAAAAGCCCTGTAATCGAAAAAAAAATCATTTTTTTGAACAATTTTTGGAAGAAAATAATGTAAATACGATAATATTTTTGTCTAAAATAGAAAAATTTGCATTAAAATAGATTTTAAATGATATCGGAATCAACAGTATTTCTTCACTTCAATCATAAAATGGTTTTAAGCGTGCTCGCAATAACACATTATATTTTGTATTTTTGCATTCGAAAAAACCTCATAAATGAAAATATACAATCACCATGTTTACAGGAATTATTGAAAAAACCGGAAAAATTGTAAAAATAGAAAAGGAAAAGAGTAATTATCATTTTACCATTGAAGTTGATTTTGCTCAGGAGTTAAACATTGACCAAAGTATGGCTCATGACGGATGTTGTCTGACTATAGTCAAAGTTGACAAACAAAAGAACCAATACATTGTAACTGCTATGGACGAGACTATGCTCAAAACAAATCTAAAGTTTTGGGAAATTGGGTACGAAGTAAATTTAGAAAGGAGCATGATGTTAGATGGACGGTTTGATGGCCATATTGTACAAGGCCATGTTGATCAAACTGCAATATGTGAAAAAGTAGTTGACGACAATGGAAGTTGGAGATATTATTTTACCTATAATTCCGAACAAAACAACTTCACTGTTCCTAAAGGTTCTATTTCAGTCAACGGAGTGAGTTTGACAGTTGTTGATTCTAAAAAAGACCATTTCTCGGTTGCCATAATCCCATATACATATCAAATCACCAACTTTCACAACTTCAAACCGGGGACAACAGTAAACATAGAATTTGATATATTTGGTAAATATGTTCAACGATTAGTGGAGCAATATTTTGAAAATCAAAAAAAATAAAATAAAACTATTTCCGTTATCTTTGCGTTAAATTATCTAATTAATAATATAATAGTATTTAAATTGAATATTCAAAAATCAAGACTCTTTTACATCTCCGGAATGTTGGTTTTCCTATTGGCGATAACCTCTTGTTCTACTCGTAAGAATACTTTTCCAAATCGGGCATATCATACTGTCACTTCAATGTTTAATGTCAATTTTAACGCTAAAGAAGCCTTAAAGAGTGGCGAAACTGAACTTGCAAAGAAGAGTAAAGACAATTATACTTCAATACTACCCATCTATTATTATCCTGCAAAAGAGGATTTGACTTCCATTTTCCCCTCCATGGATAAGTCAATTGAAAAAGCATCAAAATCTATTTATAAGCACTCCATGTTGATACGAGGGAAAGAGTATGTCAAGACAATGGATGATGCCTATTTGATAATGGGAAAAGCTTATTTTTATAAACAGGATTATGTACAGGCTCAAAGAATATTCAGTTATATTACTACTTCATATAAGGGAAACCGCTGGAATTGTGAAGAGGAAGCCATGATTTTCGGAGTTCGATCAGCTTTAAGACAAAATTATTACTCAAGAGCTCAGGCACTTCTAAATGAAACCCAATATGCTATTTACGAAAAGAAGTCCAAAAAATTAAATGTTCTATTTAATTCTGCTGCCGCAGAATATCATCTAACTGCTCCCGATGGAGATATATTAACTGCCATTGATTACATTCAAGAAGCTATTTCAAATAAACCCAACAAAGAGTTTAAAACAAGACTTTATTTTATATTAGGACAATTACATGAATCGCTTCAACAACTTCCTGAAGCTCAAAAGAATTTCTCAAAAGTTATAAAAAGATCGCCTTCATATGAGATGGAATTTAGTGCTCAAATGCATCTTGCAAATAATTATGATGGAACTCCCGAATCAAAGAATACCATTCTCAAAGAGATGAAAAAGATGTTAGAAGAGAAAAAAAATGAAGACTACAGAGACCAGATTTATTTTGCAATATCAGAAATTTATCGCATTGATCAGGATACAGATGAACAGAAGAAAAATTTGGCTTTATCTGTTTCCCATTATTCAAACAATGATTATCAAAGAACCTATTCTGCAGTAAAATTGGCCGACATATATTTTGAAGAGGAGCAATATATTGAATCCCAGGCATATTATGACACTGCACTTCTCTCGTTACCCAAAAATTATCCTAATTATGCTCTAATTGTAAAGAAAGCAAACACTTTGAAGGGGCTGGTTGAAAATCTCCAAATTGTTATCCTTCAGGATAGTTTACAAAAAATAGCCAAACTTAATGATTCTCAAAGAAGTAGCTGGGTCAATCAGATGATTGCAAAATATACTGAAGATGAACGAAGAGCAGCTCAAGAAGAAGCTGAAAGGATGCTGGCATTACAGAGTACTGCCGGAATGTCTAATATAAACACCACTTCATCAAACGGAAAATGGTATTTTTACAACCAGGCCTTGGTTACCGCAGGGAAAAATGAATTTTATACTCGTTGGGGCAACCGCAAACTTGAGGATAATTGGAGGATAAGCAATAAACAGCAGATTTCTTTTGAAGATATGGCGGTTATGAATGATCCAAGCCTGGAAAAAGATTCCACCGAATATGATGATGAAGGAAATCCAATCAAAAAAAGAGAAACAGATCCTAAAAAAGCAGAATTTTACACCCAAGACCTGCCACTGACAAAAGAAGCTATGGATTCTTCGAATGTTAAAATAGCAAATGCTTTGTACAATGCTGCCATCATATATATGGATCAACTGAATGATATTAGACGTTCAAATGAAACATTTGAAAAATTAATCTCCAGATTCCCCAACGACAAATTAACTTTACCTTCTTATTATATGTTATATTTGAATTATTTACATTTAAATAATCCAAAATATGAAACCCCAAAAAATATTATTCTAACCAAATACTCTGATACCGATTTTGCAAAACTCATTTTAGATCCTGATTATTATAAGAAAATTGCTGAAAAAAATAAAGAACTTGAAACAAAATATGAAAGAGCTTTTCAAGCTTACCAACAAAAACAGTGGTCCCAAACCATCCAAATGGCAAATGAAGCAATTCCTTTGTGTACAGACAAGAACTTAAAAGCCAAATATGAGTATATATTAGCAGTTGCCATTGGACAAACTTATGGAGAAGATTCTCTTCGAAAAAAGCTGAATTTCATCATCAATGAGTATCCGAATACTCAAATCAAAGAAATAGCAGCTACCTATCTTTCATTACTAACGCCCGCTCCCGTCACTTCAAACCTTATTGAAGATACTTCTGTGTCATCCAATACCAATCAGGGAGGTGTTTTAAACGGACCTTTTCTGTATAAGCCAAATGAACTTCATTATGTAATCATTATCGTAAATGTCAGCAAACACGCTGTACTCGATATAAAAAATGATGTAAACAACTTTAATAAAGAGTTTTTCAGATTACAAAACTTCAATATGAATAGTTTTTATATCAATCAAAATGAACAAATGGTTACTATTTCGAGATTTAAAAATAAAGAAACTTCATTAGAATATTACAATACTATCACAAGAAATGATAAATTTGCATCCAAAATAGGAGATGCAAGTATTACAATTTTTCCAATATCTGCAACAAACTATACTACTTATTATAATAAAATCGATCAACGCTCAATGTATAAGGAGTTTTTTGAGACATATTATTTGAAATAAAAAATTAGAAATGATCATAATGAATATCTAATAACAAATATAAAATTAGTAATAAATCAAGAAAATATGGCAAAAATTTACGAACAAGAAGGTGTAACAGACGTTAACATCATAGCTTCCGGAACTACCCTAACTGGAGATATTATTTCAACAGGAGATTGCAGGATAGACGGAACTGTTAAAGGCAATATTAAGTCGAAATCAAAAGTTATAATTGGTCATTCCGGAAGTGTCGAAGGCGATATCGTTTGCCAATCTATTGATATAGAAGGAAATGTAAAGGCAAATATTAATGTGGGAGAACTTCTCACTTTAAAAACCACTGCCAATTTGATAGGAAACATAATGGTAGGAAAAGTTGCTATCGAGCCCGGGGCAAACTTTGCCGGCAATTGCAAAATGCACAATAATAAAATAGAAATGCCCATAGATTCTTCTCAAAAAAATGAGCCGAATCAAATCATTTGATGATTAAGAAAAGAACAAAATATACAAAACAAATCCGGAGTTATTCTTATTATTCAGGAATTGCTATTCAAATGATTGTTATCATTGCAGGAGGCACTTATGGGGGATTAAAACTGGATGAATTTCTGAATTTGAAGCCTTTGTTTACTATTTTGGGAGCTTTAATTTCTATTGCAATTTCAATGTATATTATAATAAAAGATTTATCAATCAACAAAAATAATAATGGCAAAAACTCCAATTAAGCAGTATGCTTTTAGATTACTTGTTTTTTCAATAATTATATCAGCCTTAACTGTTATAATGCAATGGCAGTATCCACAATATTCAACTCCTGCCTTGCCTTATATAGT
>JAEWNB010000166.1 GCA_023392945.1 Bacteroidota bacterium | reverse complement strand
CAGATTTGGTAAATCCTCTCTCCCGAAAGTTCCGTTCAACAATGAATTATATCGAAACACCTTGAAAGTTTGACTCTCAGGGTGTTTTTTTATTGTGAGGTGTTTCGTTTAATTCCTATGATGTTAGGGGCTGGGGTTTATTGTATGCTATCTTGCTCTATTGTTATATATCTTATAAACATTTTTCCGCCAATGGACCATACATTATTCTTGCTATCATACTTTAATTTGTTGCCGTAAACAGGCAATAGCATTAATGCCGAGTCAAGTTTTGGAGAAAATATATCGTATGAAGTATAGCTATTGCCATTTTTATTAGTAGCCTTAGTTTTTATTTGAATATTATATTTCTCACATGCAGTTTTATACAAGCTTAGAGAATTTTTTAAATTGAAAATCTCTTTTCGTAGTTTATTAGTTTCATCTTGGCATTTTTTGTATTCACTTATCGTTACAGCATTAGGTTCAAAACTGAAGTTTCTTCCACCACTTGCATTTTTAGCAGCGATATACTTGTGTTTAAATTTACTCTGACTAAAATCATAGTAAATTTTATAGAAACGTAAGGAATCATTTAAATTATTTAATTGGTTTTGATTATGAATTAATACATCATATAGTGAATCAATTGCATTACTCATTTCATTTGCATACTTAACTAGGTCTCCAGATGATAAATCATTTGTTTTATTTAAACCATTATTTGGATTTTCGATAATAGAATGGTTTATAGAATCATTTTTGTTTAGATTCTCTATTATTAAATCTCTTTTATTAATTTCATCTATTAAACTGTCAACGTAATTGTATGTGAATATAAAAGCTATCGACATACAAAATAATATTGTCAGAACAAGAACGCTGATTATTTTATTTATTTTTTCCTTATTCATTATTCCTTGTTTTTTGCCTTTTTGTGAATTTTTCTAAATTCAATTTCAGTTCTTCAAGTTCTTCCTTTGTAGCATAGTTTGGATTGCTAAATTTATATAAGTTCAATTCTTCTTTCAACTTATCTTTCTCTTCCTTCATTTGTTCACGTTCTTTTTGAAACTCACTTAAATTCTTAATATTATTTTCTGTGTTTTTCAAATCAGCAATATATTGTCCAGTTAGATAGCCCGTTGAGAATATTGCAACCCCCATAGAAACATAACCTCCAAATTTCTTAATAGAATCCCACACTGAAGATTTTATTTCTTTTTGAGTGCTTTTTTTCATCATATTTGTTCCTATCGAGTTTTTAGACATCAATAAAATTATACAAAATAATCAAATCTATTTCCTGAGTTTTTTCAACCTCGCCCCTAACGGTAAATTGTATGAGTAGTGGCAGGTTGCATGGTAATTTCCTATCAAGCTGCTACGCAGTTTGAGCGGGATACAAACTTTGATATTTACCACTTTGCCTGCCATTACTTATACAAAATGTTAGGTGCTGGCTTTATTCATTATAAAACGGATTCTCATCAAAAAAAGGCGCAATTGCTTCTTGTTCGTCAACATTATAAATATCAGTGATTCCTAATTTTAGCATAAGCATATTAAAAAGCATTACAATTGTTTGATTTAGATAATTTTTCCATGTAATCGTGTTTATAGCGAATCTTGATTCAGCTAATTGCTGTCCAATGTCATAGACATTTATCTTTGTTTCAAGACCTGTAATTTCAGTATCATCTTGTCTGTTTTTCACAATAAGTCTACAGAATATTTCTGATTGAGAGATATTACCATAAACTCTTTGGATGTAGTATCCACTTTTAAATTGATTTACATTCATATCTTATTATTTGATAGTTGATAAATTGCTGCTTTTAGAACTTGGAAACATATTTTAGCCGTATGTTTATTCGGTGAGAAATTTGAGCTCAATTGTTGATATGGATGTATATAATTTCTGAAGTCACGTAAAGCATGACTGAACTTTTTTACATCTTCTTTGAATAAACCAAGCTCACCTGCAACATCAATCAATTGGCTTAAAGTCCACTCTGGGAATTGCTTTACTTTTCCATTTTTATCCCGTGGAGCTGCACTTGATTGATTAAATTGTTTTGGATTTTTCAATGCGATTCCGAGCAAAATCCCTTCCAAACTACTTCCTGATAGAAAGATAACAGATAAATTTGCATTTGATGAAAGACAAGATTTTATTTCTTCAAACCTCTCACTCAGGATATCTGTTACAACACCATCAAGTCCAAGTTCATTTAAAGAGATTTCACTGAATTCCTTTTCTAAAAAATCATCTGCTTTTAATTCTGCATTATCGTCATTCAAAACGACTTTTTGTGCTTTTTGAAAAGTAATTTCAGTCTCATTTCTGATAACTTGCCATTTATCAAATGCTAAAAACTGATTTAACTCTTTTATATGTTTATCTAATTCGGATATTCTCCCAATGAAATTTACTGGATTAAAAACCTTTCGAATACACTTGTCAAGTTCAGGAGTTCCATTAATTTGATTTAATCTATCATCTGTGTATTTCCAGCGTGATGGAAAACCTTGTCCATAAGCATCGTTAAAACCTAAATCATTGAAAAAGTCAACCAGTTTAGGACCTGAACGATATTCTGTTTCCTCATTTATCAGGTTTCGAAGTTTTTCTATCGATTTAGAATTTATTATCATTTTTGCAGAATTCTTGTTTTTGGTTTAGCTTGCACCTAACGGTGTGTATATGCCCAGTGGCGGTTTGCGTGCGCTTCAACTTTCAAACCGTGGATAGGATTGAAAGTTGAAAAGCCTTGCAAAGTGCTGTAATGCCCGCCATTGGTTATATACAATGTTGAACTAAACCTTCGGTAAATAAAGAATTGTGAATATGATAATTTAGCCTCGGGAGTAGTTCAACGTGCAAATGTAATAAGATTTTTTAGATATTCACTTTTAAAATCAAAAAGAATGAATATG
>JAEWNB010000155.1 GCA_023392945.1 Bacteroidota bacterium | reverse complement strand
AGACTAAGACCAAACTTGGAAATAATGAAGTTTTGGGTATTGTTGACCAGATGGCAGGGGAGATGTTGACAAATTACCTCGAGGAAAATCCAAAAGATGCCAAAGAAATTGTCAACAAGGTGATTTTAGCCGCTACTGCCCGTCATGCTGCAAGAAAAGCCCGTGAACTCGTTCAGCGAAAGAGTGTTTTTAATGGGGGAGGCCTTCCGGGTAAGTTGTCGGATTGCTCTTCTAAAGATGCCACTCAGTGTGAACTATTTCTGGTCGAAGGAGATTCTGCAGGTGGAACTGCCAAACAAGGACGTGACAGCCACTATCAGGCCATTTTGCCCCTCCGTGGTAAAATTCTGAATGTCGAAAAAGCAATGCACCATAAAATATTTGAAAGTGAAGAAATTAAAAATATTTATACAGCCCTTGGAGTAAGTATTGGTACGGATGATGATTCCAAAGCGCTGAATATGGATAAACTGCGTTATCATAAGATTATTCTGATGACCGATGCCGATGTCGATGGTAGCCACATCGACACCCTTATCCTCACTTTTTTCTTCCGCCACATGAAAGAGTTAATTGAAAGAGGTTGTGTCTATATTGCCACTCCTCCGCTTTATCTGGTTAAAAGAGGCAAAGAGGAACGCTACGTATGGAATGAAGAAGAACGAGAAGCTGTTATTGCAGAAGTGACTAATAACGGAGCTAATGATGCTGGATTGCATATTCAACGATACAAAGGTTTGGGTGAAATGAATGATGAACAACTTTGGAGCACTACCATGGATCCTGAACGTCGTACTTTACGGCAGGTTACTATTGACAATGTTACGGAAGCTGACCGCGTTTTCTCAATGCTGATGGGAGATGAAGTTCCTCCGAGAAGAGAATTTATTGAGAGAAATGCCAAATATGCTAAAATTGATATTTAATTTGTTTTTCATTCTCTGTTTAGTTTAATAAATTGATAATTATTTAAATATGGAAGATATTTCAGATAAAACCAACGAGCCTGTTCAAGAAAATGAGATCCAGAATTCCCCGGAAGAAATTCTCAAGGAGGATGTTGTTGAACCTATTGAAGAAGTAGAAATTCCAGAGTCAGATTCACTTCCCGGCGAGGAGATTATTTCTCTGAAGAATATTGATGTTTTCCAGAAAAATATTCTTATTTTACCCAAAGTGAGTCTCTCCATTAAAAAAGGAGAATTTGTTTATTTGATCGGCAGAACAGGTAGCGGCAAATCTTCCATATTAAAAGTCCTGATTGCTGAAATTCCTGCTCTTGGAGAAGAAGCTAACATTGTCGGTTTTGATTTAAAAAAATTAAGAACCGGCCAAATTCCTTTTCTGAGAAGAAAATTGGGGGTTGTTTTTCAGGATTATCAGTTACTTTCCGACAAAACAGTGCTTGACAATCTCCTTTTTGTTCTGAATGCTACCCACTGGAAAAATAAAAATGATATGCTCAACAGGGCAGAAGAAGTTTTGCAACTTGTAGGGCTGGCAACTAAAGATTTTAAATATCCTCATCAACTTTCGGGCGGTGAACAACAACGTGTGTGTATTGCCCGCGCTTTGCTCAATTATCCCGAGGTGATTCTTGCTGACGAACCCACCGGAAATCTCGACCCGATTACTTCAGAAGAGATTTTCCAAATCTTACACAATATCAATAAAAACGGCACTACCATTCTGATGGCTACTCATAATTTCCCCATGATTGATAAGTTCTCATCAAGAACCATCTGCATCGAAGACGGGAAATTGATAGACTCACAATTGTAATTTGTTTTTTAAAATTCTATTCAGGCGTTCCGGATCACTGTTATCCCCATTGCACTTTATGCTTCAACTCCATATCTGTTTTTGTTTCAATCACTAATGCAAAATAATTCTGATTCTTGTGATTTTTATTAAATTCTTGAAACCTCTTTTATTATAGAAAAAAAATGTATTTTTGTCAATCATAAATAATAAACAACAATTAAAAATAAATTTATATGAAAAAAAATTACGCTTTATGTTCCATAGGAATTTTGTTGCTTTTCTTATTCGGAACTATTAAAATCTCAAATGCCCAGGAAACTATTGTCTTGTCTGAGAATTTTAACAATTTTACTGCCGGAACATTTGGATCTGGTGCCGCAACAACCGACTTGTCAGGCGGATTGGATACTTTAATGCAAACTACCGGCTGGACAGGGTTCAAAGTTTATTCTGCCGGTGGTGCTGTTAAATTGGGAACTTCCTCGGTTTTGGGCTACCTGCAAACTCCGGTGATTGATTTATCTGCTAATGGTGGAAATTTTATTGTTCGATTTCAATCTTGTGCATGGTCAAGTGACTCTACAAGATTTAAAGTAATCGTTAACGGAACTACTTTCTATGCTACCGGTTTGAATAATTCTAATTATACTTTAGGAGATTACGAACTCTTTTTGACAGGGGGAACGGCAACTACTACCATCAGATTTGAAGGAGCAGGTGCAGCAAAAGGTCGTTTCTTTTTAGAAAATTTGCAAATTGTATCCAGCAATTCGCCTACTATTTCTTTGATTCCTAATGACCTTAACTTTGATGAAGTGGAAGTTGGAACCACAAAAACCTTACCTATGAATGTTAAGGGGGTAAACCTGACAGCAGGTGGAAATGTATCTGTTGCCATTTCCGGGAACGGATTTTCAACTACCACCACTACTTTAGCCAATAATGACTTAATGACTTCAACCGGTGTTTTTATTTCGGTTTCTTTTAATCCCACCGCTGTTGATGATTATACAGGAACCATCACTTTTACCTCAACTGACTTGGCAACTCCGAGAGTAGGTAATCTTACCGGAAGTGGTATTAATGTTGTTTCCGTTGCCGATATTGCTGCATTGCGTGCTGTTGCTCCACCATATACAGGGGCAATAAATTATGGCGATGTGGTATATAAAGTAACAGGAGAAGTAGTTGTAACCTTGAAAATGGCCTATAAAAACCAGAAATTTATTCAGGATGAAACCGGAGCTGTTTTGATTTATGACCAGGACGGTCTTCTTAATTCAGGAATTGAAATTGGCGATGGAATTACCAATGTTACCGGAACTCTGACCAACTACTACGGAATGATTGAATTTGTTCCTACTGCCGATTGCTCTGTAACTTCTTATAATAATTCTGTTACTCCTTTAGTTATAAATGCTGCTGATTTGGATAGCAATGCCAATAACGCCATTCAGGCTAAACTGATTAAATTGGAAGATGTTGATTTTACTGCAACCGGACAATTTGCCACCGGAATCTATTATGATCTTGTTCAAAATAGCAATACCTATCCCGGAGTAGTTTATGCAGGAAATTT
>JAEWNB010000103.1 GCA_023392945.1 Bacteroidota bacterium | reverse complement strand
GAAACCATTTGAATATCTCTATTGCAGTCAAACGCTCTTTATCTGACGAGGGGGAAGAAACGCTTATTAAGCCTAACTTTATGCTGACCGACACTTTACAGGATGTTGTCAGGAAAATTAGGGATGAACAAAATGCCAATCAACAAGTGGGTCAAAAAAACGGCTCGGATGTGGTGGCTGCCATTATCGGAAAATTACCCGATTTCTTGTTGCGCTTTACCGTTTTTTCTTTGCTTTGGATGGACAAAGTGGGGATTATGCCAAGGTTGATTAATAAGGTTAGTCCGTGGCATTGCAGTATTTTTCTCACTAATATCGGCTCCATTGGGGTTGAATCAATTTATCACCATTTGTATGAATTTGGAACCTGCAGTATGTTCGTGGCTATGGGCAAAAAAAGTAGGGAAAATTTATTGGACCAGGAGGGAAGTGTCGTGGCGCAAAAAAGTATTCTGTTGAAATTTGTTCTCGATGAACGCGTTTGCGATGGTTTTTACTATGCCTCTTCTATGCGTTCACTCAATAAAATTTTGCAAAATCCGGAACAACTGCTCACCCCTCCCGAATCCTTTCGGGTTGATGAAGGAGTCGGTAAAAAACGGGCAGATTTATGAGCTGAGGCGGGAATACTATTTCATACTAAAAAAAGTTTATTAAGGAAAGAGTTGCTAATTTATTCAGGCTTGGTGTCTGTAATAATATATTTCGTGTAAATTTGCACCTTAAAAAAAGTTATCATCTTATGAAATCAATCAGACTTCTATTATTCTTTACATTCCTTTTTACTGCCTCACTGTTTGCACAAACTGATACTCTTAATCGCATAGATGCCAGAGGCAAGAAACAGGGCTATTGGAAAAAATATGATAAGGAATTGCTCATTTATGAAGGTCGTTTTTTGAATGATGTTCCAGTCGGTGAATTTAAATATTATCACCCCAACGGGAAATTAAAAAGTGTTTCCATCTTCCTAAACGGGACTCATAAGGTACAAACAACGCTGTATAATGAAAATGGAAAGAAATCTGCTGAAGGCCTTTTTGTTGATCAGCTTAAAGAAGGACTTTGGATCTACTACAGCCCTAATAATGTGAAAATTAAAGAAGAAAATTATAAAAATGGTCTCAAAGAGGGGAGTTGGAAAACCTATTCTGCTCAGACCGGAATTTTATTGGAGGAAGAAACCTATTCGCAAGATGTTTTAAATGGTGTCAAAAAAACCTATTTTACTGATGGCAATTTAAATACTTCTATCCAATACATTAACGGAAAATTGAATGGAGTGGTGGAAGCCTATCATCCGGATAATATATTATTGATGAAGGGAATGTATCATAATGACATGATGATTGGAAATTGGGATTATTATGATATCACCGGCAATATTAGAAAAACTATTGTGTACGAGAAATCAAAATCACCCAAAACTTATATTTATTTAGCCATTGGGGGGGCGCGCCAAAAGTTGAGTTTGGATGGGATTGCCTATTTCCGGAAAGTTGGAAATAAAATTAATGTGATAACATTCAAATCCCAGACAATGGTTGCGGAGGAACAGCTGGAAACTTTAAAACAGTGGATCGATATCATCGATTTTGTTCCGGTGAATCCCTCATTCCTGGTTTCCTATAATGCTATTAAAGGGTATCAGGAACTTGAAGATGGCAGGATATTGGTGAAGCTGAAACCTGCCCCTTCCGGTGATGTGATTTCAGAAGGAGAAGATGCCAAATTTGTAAAGTCTCTCTTTAACAAGGAAATTCCTAAAGAGGAATAAAGATTTTCTTTTATTTATTTTTTGGGCGCCCCGGCTCGCTCCGCTCGCCGTCGGGCTTTCCGCTACAACTCCGCAATCGTTGGCCATGGGGCTCATGGTCGCGGACAGGAGCTTCCTCCGGTCGCTCTGCCGCTCCCTGTGCCCCAAAGCCCCCGCCTTTGCGGTGTTTTCGCTACAATCCCTGGCGCAATGAAGTCCCCCCGCAAAATATAATTTTGCTATTTCTTGATTACTTTATAAAAACCCACCTGTTGAGCCGAATCAATGATTTTTACGAAATAGACACCGGAGGAAACTCCTGAAAAATCGATTTCCCCGCCTGCTTTATCAAGTGTTGTTGTCAATGCCTGTGCTTTCCCGTTTATATCGAAAACAGTCCATGATTCTATTTGCCGATCAGGGAATTGGAGATAGAGAATATCCGAAACCGGATTCGGATAGAGGATGATTTCATCCATATCAGAATTGTTTTGAATTCCAATAGAAAGAAGGATAGTAAGATAAATTATACTGTCGCAGCCATTGCTTGCTTCTCCGGGCAGAACAACGGTGTAATTTCCCGGAGCATAAAAAGTGTGATTTTCTGCATATACCAGCGGAATTCCGGCATGCCACATAGAAACCGTGTCATAAGCCACCGACTCGGCAATAGCGGCAGCAGACACATATACCGGTATAATTGCAGTATCACTGCAATTATTTTCGGGTTCGTAAATAATATATTTCACCTGTTTCCATCCTGAGTCGGCATAGGAATGCAAAGGCATGGTATCATGATACACAAGAGGAGAACCATCCCCGAAATCCCACATACAATTGGTTACAGGGAGAGTATTGCTGCCATTTGCATCTATTCTTCTTATGGTTCCGTTTCCTGAGAATTGTATACTATAGTCGCATTGATTCATAATTTGTTCATAATTTGCTTGGGCATCTAATGCGTAATAATGAATCTGTTTATCCACCGTTATGGTATCTCCGGTTGCTGAAAGCATTTTACAGAGAATATATTTAAATGAAGTGTCATAAGCAGAGGTATAATAGCGACTACCCTCCGAAAGGTGTGTGCCGTTTGCATCAAACCAGCTGTAATTTGTAAAGCCTTTAGGGGCAGTTACTATGATGTCTTGATTGGCATCACAATTATCAACTATTAAATTACCATTTACGCTTTTACCGGTATAATAGGCATATCCGGAATGCCCTCCTTGAGTGCATCCTGAAGCTACTATTTCCAAACGGACTTCCTGGCCGACATAATCCCTTAAATCAAACATAACAGAGCTCCAATCCAGCCATGATAAATAGTATTCATATCCACCGCATCCATAATAATAACATATATTCCATGATATATTGTTAGACTGATATGGACTGGGATATAATACCCCATTTTCATATCCTGTACTCAGTAAAAACCTGTTATTATTCAATAAATTTCCCAAAGAATCTGTTAGACGAATTTGAAATATAGGATTATCTGTAAATTCAGGATGGGGTGATTCCGTGACAAATGCAAAATATAAATGAATCATATTGTGCACGCAATCAGGAATAAATTTATAAACCGAACCGGCTGCATAAAAACCACTTATAGAAGGATGTTCGGGTTGATTCAGTTGCACTACTTCAGTTAGGGTATCCCCGTCTATTACAGGTAGTTTTTGCAAATAATGTGTTTGCCCACCTACTATATAATAGGCATTGACATCATCTTCAGGAGTGTTTATCAAGGCATGACTCACCCACATAGTTCCGGTAGTATAGGTGTTGGTATTATACCAACTGGAAGAATTATTTGAAATTGTATAACATTTTTTCAAGTAAGTAGCATTCAGATCGGTAAAAGTAGGAGGGGATCCATGATGGGTAATCCAGGTTTGAGCCATCAGATTGCCATTGATTTGTAAAACCAACAGCATGCCAAGGACAAATAATAAATGAAATAATATTTTTTTCATAATCATATTAAATTATAAAAAATATAAAACCTTTATAATCAGGAAACAAAAATAAACATTTTTTACTTTAAATGCATGTTTTTGAAAAAAATGGCGTATTTGAAATTTTTTTTTCTAACTATATTTTTGATTGAGTGTTATCGCTGATAAATGCTGTATATTACACCACATTTCCAAAATGAGCTTCACATTGCAAAATTAGAATAATATCTCAATTTATTTTCTAAACTAAAAAATAATAATTTTGTAATTCAATCAGAAAACTCAAAATGGAAACTCAAAACATTGAATATAAGGAATCTTGGAGAGATGAATATCTGAAATGGATATGCGGTTTCGCTAATGCGCAGGGTGGCACACTCTTTATTGGCAAAAACGACAGAGGAGAAGTTGTTGGCGTCAAGGATGCTAAGAAATTGATGGAAGATATCCCAAACAAGGTGGCTAACGTTATGGGAATAGTTGTAGATGTTAATATTTATTCAGAGAAAGACAAACAATATATCTCTATTGAAACTCATCCCAGTGCCCTGACTATCTCTTGTAAAGGAAAATTCTATTATCGATCAGGAGCTACACTTCAAGAACTAACTGGTTTTGCGTTGCAGGATTTCTTGTTGAAGAAGATGGAACGGACGTGGGATTCGCAAATTGTGGAACACTCCTCTTTTGATGACATTGATACTGATACGGTCGATTACTTTTTATTAAATGGCATTCGGGCAGGAAGAATTACCAAGAGCGCTCAAAATGATACTGTAAAGAAGATTTTTAGAAATTTGCAGTTGGTTGATGAAAATGAACATTTAACCATTGCGGCATTGCTACTGTTTGGCAAGCATCCTCAGAATTATTGTTTGAATGCTCGTTTTCGGATCGGTAGATTTGGCGCGACACCGTCAGACCTTCTTTCTCAAGATATCATTGACGGCAACCTCATTCAAATGGTTGACAAGGTTATGGAAGTGTTAAACTCCAAATATCTTATTAGGCCGATTCATTATGAAGGGATGCATCGCGTTGAGCCATTGGAAATTCCGGAAGATGCATTGCGTGAAATTCTATTTAATGCCATCGTTCACAAAGATTATCGTGGTCCGGATATCCAAATGAAGGTTTATTCTGACCGCATCCGTTTGTGGAATTATGGGTCACTGCTCGGAGGATACACCATTGAGCAATTATGGGGAGAACACGATTCTATCCAAAGAAATCCTCTCATCGCACAAGTGTTTTATCTCGCAGGCTTTATTGAAACTTGGGGACGAGGATTCTACAAAATAGAACAAGGATTTTCAAAGGAAGGACTGCAACTTCCTTCTTATGAGGAAACGGAAGGCGGTGTGCTGACCATTATTCAAAGAGAGAAATACTTGAGACAAATAAGTAAAGTAGCGGAAAAAGTAGCGGAAAAAGTAACGGAAAAAGTAACGGGAAAAGTAACGGGAAAAGTAACGGAAAAACGTACGGTTGTTATTAACCAAATCAAAAATAATCCGCAAATCACGATACCTGACCTGATGATAGTATTGTCTATGAGTGATGCAGGTGTCCGGAAACTGATGAAACAGATGAAAGATGCCAATCTTATTCGCCGAATTGGGCCAAACAAAGGCGGACATTGGGAGGTTATATAATGATAAATACCAAAAATAAAAATGAAAAGACTAATTTCTAGTACTCTGTTATCAATTGCTGCTTTGCTGTTGTTTTCCCAAACACCGGAACAAAAGCTGCAGAAGGCGTACAATTGCCGTTCACATAAACAATTGGAGGCCTTTTTTCAGGATTGGCGCCAAGAAATGCCGGCCAATGATTCTTTGGTGACTGATGACACTCTCAAAGCGGTATACGAGATTTTTAATAGTTTTTATAATCCAATGGAAATAAAGGGGCGTGGTATTTACGATGAAGGTATATCTTTCAGCAGTCCGCATAGAACTTCCTCATATAACAAAAAAAGTCGATATGACAACACCCGCTATTTTTTAGTACAAGGTTCAATAATACTTTTTAGGGTTGACAGTGTTCCGTCCGAGCTATCAGGTCTTTGGCTGTATAATATTAGCGAAAACAGATTCAGAATAGATATAGACACATTTTATCCTAAGACCAATTTTTCAAACAAGGCAGTCTATTTGAGCAAAGAAAGATTGAGATTGTTAGAGAATTTTCTGGAAGCTGATACTAC
Organism: Bacteroidota bacterium; assembly: GCA_023392945.1. Lineage (GTDB taxonomy): Bacteria > Bacteroidota > Bacteroidia > Bacteroidales > WCHB1-69 > JAGVVH01. The sequence goes on along the minus strand of JAEWNB010000103.1, from coordinate 965 downwards.
TTATCAAAGATGGGGAAAAGTTACTCCAGACTCATTATGTCGCATACGCTCCAAAGCCAAATTCTTAAAGCCCTTTATCCGTCCTATCTATTACAAAAATTATAACCAATGGCTATTGTCAACTTGGCCAAAGGTTTCATATGTGTTGTTTGACAGCAAATTAGAGACCGTCCTTATCTGGTTTGTTAAGTACACAAGAGGCGGTTATGCTATTTACCATTTGGAAAACGGACAATGGAAACAGGTTGCTTATAAGGAAACTACGCATTACGATTATTAGAAGCACTACCCCTGTTTAACAAGCCCGATGCGTCTTCAAAGGGCTTGTTATTAAAAATTTTCGGCTGTTTGCGGAAAGTGAGGGATTCGAACCCCCGGGACCTCGAAAGGTCCAACAGATTTCGAGTCTGCCCCGATCGACCACTCCGGCAACTTTCCGCGGCAAAAATACAAAATTTGTGGCTTCTCCAACGCTTTGAATCCATTTTTTGGATGATATATTTTATATCACCCTGATTGATTTGCCCTTTAGGTGTTCTTTCAACGCATACTACTATCGGTCACTTTGAGAAATAGATATATTTTTAAAATATTTTACGGTAAATTTGGCAATAGGGAGTGCCCTGTTTTCTTTCGTAGTATTGCTGATGATAATCTTCGGCTTCCCAGAAAGTCTGTGCCGGTTCAATGGAAGTAGCTACTTTATATCCTTTCTTGGTGAGCAAGGCAACATATTTTTGCGCAATTGCCAATTGCTCAGCACTATTATAAAATATTACGGAGCGGTATTGATCCCCAATATCAGGCCCTTGTCCTCCGATTTGGGTAAAGTCGTGCGTCTCAAAAAACAACTTTACCAACTCTTCATAAGAGGTCTTTGTCGGGTCAAAACAAACTTCTGTGGTCTCCGCATGACCGGTTTTGCCGGTACATACTTCAAGATAGGATGGATTTTGAGTATCTCC
>JAEWNB010000098.1 GCA_023392945.1 Bacteroidota bacterium | reverse complement strand
GGAGATACTCAAAATCCATCCTATCTTGAAGTATGTACCGGCAAAACCGGTCATGCGGAGACCACAGAAGTTTGTTTTGACCCGACAAAGACCTCTTATGAAGAGTTGGTAAAGTTGTTTTTTGAGAGTATCCACCCGAGCAACCCCATATTTGAAATTAGTCCAATAAAGATTTATCAAAGAATTGTGGAAGTAAATTATGAAGTTCAGAGATTTTATAGTCATTGATATGTTCAATGACATAAACCAACCATTTTTTAGGATTGAGGTCATGTTTTTTACAGGTAGCAAAAAAGCTGTAATACATGGCAATGTCTTCTGCTGCGTTATGAGAGCCGGCAAACAGATAGTTTTTTCTTCCCAATGCTAAAGGACGAATGGCATTTTCTATAAGATTATTGTCCATTAACAAATAGCCGTCCTTTAAATAATTGAGTAAGGAATCCCATCGTTCAAGGCAATAATCAAAAGCTATTCCTATCGGACTTTTGGGAAGCACTGTTTTCCTGTTTTCTGCAATATATTTTCCTATTTTATTCAATACGGGCAGGGATTTATTAAGCCGAAGTTCATACAAGGCTACATTAGAAAGATTTTCATCCCTGGCTTTTTGCTCGATGGCATATAATTCCTGTATCAGCAATAAGACTGTAGTTGCAAGAACTTTGTCATTACCCAGTGCTTTTTCAAAATATCGGCGGGCATGTACCCAACAACTTAAATGGGTGATATCCTGCTGATGATTATATTGATCATAAACCACATAACCATCTGTTTGCAGGTAGCCTTTAAAATTTGCCAAATTCTTTTTAGGAGACTCTTGTCCACGTCCCTTGTTGTATTCGAAAAAGAGTGCTTGTTGCATCACAGAATGATATACCCACATATAGCCCTGATGCGTTGCGCCGGGCTTATCCCTGTCCAAGACCGGAATGGGCGATTCATCAACTTGTAAATATCCTGTTTCTAAAACGTATGCTTTTAATACCCCATACAATGGTCGGAGCAGTTGAGAGGTTAATTTTATCCATGATTCCATGGTGGAAGATTTAATATGTATATCTTCCCTGATAAATCGCTGCAATTGACGATAAATCGGCAGATGATCTACAAATTTGTTTATCACAATCTCAGACAGCAAATGGCTTCCTGCCATACATTTGGCTATAGGACGTTGTAATTCTGCAATTACTTGGCGTTGAATACCCCGTTCGTCTTCTTGGGTAATGTATTTACGACGAATATAACGTTTCTTGTAAAAAATGGCAGGTTTGTATTCCAACTCTTCGGTGATTTCATCTCCGATATAAGTCATTCCATCGGTATCTTCTTCCGGTTCGAGAATAATTTCTTCCACAGGTAAATGTTCCGGCAATTTTTCTCTTCCGGAATGCTGCTTTCGCTCTTTACTGCGTTCATACGTGATTTTTTCTTTTTCCGATTCTATATACTCTTTTACCTTTTCTGCTTCAACTTCAAACGGGATGGTTAACTGTTCCGGATTTTCATTGCTGACAAAACGTTCTCGCTTACTGCCGAAAAGCATCCTCTTTAATTGTGCTATCTGATAGGCATAATATTCAATCTTGATAGTCAGTTCTTCATTCTTTCCGGATAACTCTTCATTCTTTCCGGATAGCTCTTCATTCTTTCCGGATAGCTCTTCATTTTGATTAATTAAATTTTCTTTATCCAGAAACAACTCTTTCATTACAGAGGAGAGCTCTTCATTTTTTAATAAGAGTTGAGAAATAAGCTGATCTTTTTCCGAAATATTTTTTTCACTTTCGGAATCGAAAATCAAATTATTCTCTGTTCTATTTTCTGCTGTTCTCATGTGACAAATATACAAAAAACACTGATATATCAAGCGTTTTTTGTATAAATAATCAATATAAAATCAACTTATTTTGAAGCGTTTCCCCTTCTTTATATCCTGATAGGAAAGTCCTTCCAAAAGCATCATTACCTCTTCTCTTTTCAATTCTTCGGAGTGCTCATTAACAGTAGTATGATATCGATATACTCCTTTTTCTAATCTTTTATAATACATTGCAAAACCATCTCCATCCCAATATAAAAGCTTTATATGGCTTCTCCTTTTGTTGATAAAAATGAAAACGCCTCCCGATATCGGATTTTTTTGCATAAAATTCCGCACAATTCCCGCTAAACCATCAAAACTATTTCGAATATCAACCGGTCTTGTACAGATATAATAATGTACATTACTGCTAAATCCTAACATCTTTTCAATAAATTTTAATTTGAACCCCGTTCGGTAAAGTCATTTCTATCTGTGCTTGATGAACTTTTTGGCGCCCCATGTTTTCAGGATGAATCTCTATGAAATTTTCTTCACTTAAAGAATTATCGTGAGTCTGTTTGTACATATCACACCAATATCGGAATGAATAGACTGATAATTGATGTTCTTCTGCAAATCGTTTCTTTGTTAAATTAGTTTGCTGCCATTGTTCTACATATTCGAACATCATACTTTGTTTATTTCCCATCTTTATTTTTTTCGCAAAAATAGATACCTGTAATTTATATCACAATATGGGGTTGGTGGGGTGGATACGGCCATGGGGCTCATGGTCGCGGACAGTAGCTTCCTCCGGTCGCTCTGCCGTTCCCTGTGCCCCAAAGCCCCCGCCTTTACGGTGTTTTCGCTACAATCCCATGGCGCGGATTGAAAGAGATTGATTGAAAGAGATTGATTGAATAAGATTGATTGAATAGCAAGTTCGGGAAAAGATTGCCGACGGAGAATATTCCTCGTCCTCGCCGAGGAAGAGGTGGCAGCCGACGACAAGAATAGATTGCAAATTAGCCATACATGAGGTGTCGTCGGATGACGGAGCAGGTGGTATAAATATAATTCCTTCGCAGTCCCTCTATCCAATGTCCCTAATATATTGATGATTGAAATAATTGATTTCTTCATTTTCTTTGGCTATTATCCGGGTACACCCGAAATCCCCGGCAAGTTCGCAGAACATTGCCGACAGCATAAACATTCAACACTCAGTGCATCTTCAAATCTTCAAATCTCCAAATCTCCACATCTCCACATCTCCATATCTCCAAATTTCCACATCTTCACATCTCCACATCGCTGCTTTCTTCTTTGCGAATTACAATGAGCCCTTTGCTGACGAAGAGGGTGGTGTAGTTGCCTGTTTCGAAGCCGGCTTTTTGCAGCCAGTTGCCGCTTAGGTGCAGTGCCGGCACCTCATTGGAGTTGCTGAAGCGGTGATGGCGGGTGGTGTAGCACATTTTGAGCCGCCGCAGATAGCCGCATGCAAAAGGATTCTCCTTGCTGTTGGGGGTTGGGATTGCTGTTTCGCTTTGCTTTTGCCGGGCAGTTTTCTTTTTCTTGTCTGATTGAGCCATGATGTAGTTGTGTTTTAGTTGCGGCAGCTAATAAAAAAACAGTGCTGCTGACCTGTTTGACTTCCTTAGCAAAAGGCTCGGACGCATTAACGTTCCGGACAGGGGCAACACTGTATAAGATATTATCAATATATCTTGCAATGTTTAGGTATTATTACCTTTTGCTATAATTAAGAAGTCGCTGCAAAAATAACAAAAAATTAATAAGGGGAGAGGGGGGCAGAAAGATTTTTTTTGGGAAAAAGTTTGAGGAATTAGGGCTTGCCAATTAAGACAAGTCTTATGTTTGGGTTGAGCGATGGCATTCCTATTCGTTTAATGTATTTTCTAATGTCGTTTTAAATTCGTTTTCGTTGTTGTAATTGTAGAACGGAACGGCTGTTATCAAATAAGTGTCCGTATAGATTTTAATTGTCTTTTGTTCTGCTCTGATTTCATTTAATAAGTCTTCTTTCCATTTGTCGTGTCCTTTTAAATACTCTCCTTTTGGTTCAATGAAAACCTGATAAGTCATTTGTTCTCCGACTTGTTGTTTGCAGAACAG
>JAEWNB010000073.1 GCA_023392945.1 Bacteroidota bacterium | reverse complement strand
TAATAACTCCCTCTTTTGGTCTCCTTTTTTGGATGTTGATTGGCTTTGGAATCCTTTTCTTTGTCCTTGCTAAATTTGTATGGCCGATCATTATCAGCTCCATTACTAAAAGAAATAATTTTATTATCGAACAACTATCTGAAGCCGAGAATGTTAGACAGGAAATGAAAAATCTCAAAGCAGAACATAACCAACTCCTTATTCAGGCTAAAGAAGAAAGAGACATTATTTTGTCGGATGCCCGCAAACTCAGAGATCAGATGTATGAAGATGCCAAATGTAAAGCAACTTCAGAAGCCAATGAGATTATCGAATCCGCAAAAAATGCAATTCATTATGAGAAGATAAAAGCAATGACAGATATTAAAAATGAAATTGCTAATATGTCTATTGAAATTGCTGAAAAAATTCTTGTTGATGAACTCGCCGACAAATCAAAACAAGAAGCTTTAGTTTCTAAGTTGATGAAAGATATTCAACTTAACTAATTCTAATTTTATTTTATCTATCTGCACAGCTTTTCTCCAAAGAGAAGCCAATGGACATCAATTGAATATACTTCAACTAACTTAATCAAAATATCAACGGATAATTTTCTTTTTCCGCTTTCAATATTTAAGATTACATTTCTAAAAACCCCAAGGCTTTCAGCAAATTGAGCCTGAGAGAGATTATTGGACACTCTAATAAATTTTAACCTAATTGCCGTTTCTGTCCATGAAAATTGATTAGAAGGCAATAAAGTTATGTATTCAATATTAGAATTGTTGTACAAATCTACAAGTGCTTTTCCGTCAGAAATTTTATGTGTCATGTTTAAACTATTTGGCGGCAAAAATAAAAAATAATTAATATGAATATACACTTTCAATGAAAAAAAATAAATTTTAGGAAAAAAAAATAATTTGGCTAATATTTAACTCATATTATTTTCTAACTATAAGTTTGATAAACAAATAGGTACACATTACCGATGAAGATTAATTTGTGGAATTGCGCTTAATTGTTAAAGAAGTTCTCCGACCTTTTTATTAGTATTTTCTATTATTAAGCATAGTATTTTCACATTAAATTGACTGTACAGAAAATTTACATTTTGAATAATGATGAATATTTATTTAAAAAAATAAAGTGATTGAATTTCGCTTTATAATTTGCGAACTTCAATCACTTTAATTTATTTACCAGAATACCTTAGAAAAAGTATTTAGGTAATGTATTTGTCTATTTTTTGCCAGATGGGAATATTCTGTCGATAGCTTTTATGGCAAAGTAAAAAATCACCATAAAGGCAAAAATACCCAACATTCCAAATCCTGTAATTTCAAGAGCCTTTGTTAAAATATCTGTATGCATGATAAATCTAATTTAAATTATAAAAATAAGGGAACTAAAGACAAAATAAGTCCGCCGGCAACAACAGAACCGATCTGTCCACCTACATTGGCACTAACTGCATGCATAAGCAAGAAGTTTTGTGGATCTTCTTTCTGTCCCATTCCATGAATAACTCTTGCAGACATAGGGAATGCAGAAATTCCGCATGCTCCAACCATTGGGTTAATTTTTCTACTGGCAGGCAAAAACACATTAAGAAGTTTTGCAAACATAACACCGCCAAAAGTATCAAAAATAAAGGCTACAAGACCTAATCCGATAATCATTAAGGTATCAACTTGTACAAATCTTTCGGCTGTCATAGTACTTGCAATACTAATTCCCAAAAGAATGGTGACAAGACTGGACAATTCGTTTTGTGCAGCAAGAGACAATTTATTCAAAACACCACATTCTCTGATCAAGTTACCAAACATCAAAAAGCCGATCAGTGCTAAAGAAGAAGGTGCAATAATGCCCGCAAAAAGAGTCACAATAATTGGGAATAATATTAACGCTGTTTTGGAAATTGATTTGGAATGAGATGTCATCCTTATAAGACGTTCTTTTCTTGATGTTAAGGCTCTAATAACCGGAGGTTGAATGATGGGAACTAAAGCCATATAAGAATAGGCTGCAACCGAAATTGGCCCCAATAAGTCAGGGGCAAAACGAGCAGATACAAAAATTGAAGTCGGACCATCAGCAGCACCAATAATTCCAATAGAAGCAGCTTCTTTGAGGTCAAATCCCATCAAGGTGGCAGCAATCATAGTAAAGAAAATTCCGAACTGAGCAGCAGCACCAAAGAATAATAAATATGGGCTCTTAAAGAGTGGAGAGAAATCGATCATTGCCCCAATGGCAATAAAAATCAATAAAGGAAATACCTCATTGGCAATACCGGCTTCATAGAATACAGTTAAAGCACCCTCTAAAGCTTTACCGGTAACAGGATCGATTTGAGTTAAGGCAGAAGTCAACGGAACATTTACCAATATGGCACCAAATCCCATTGGTAATAATAAATTGGGTTCATATTCTTTGGCAATTGCCAAATAAATCAATGTCAAACCGACAGCAATCATCACTAAATGCTGCCAGGTGATTTGATACAAAACAGGTAAGAGATCGTTTAAATTCATTATTAATTTAATTATTTATATTGTTTATAGAATTATTGTTCTTTATTTTTTCTTCTGAGGAACTTTTTGGACTTCAACTGTTCGTTTTCTTCCTTTAGGTTTTTAATTTCTTTGTCTTCAGAAATGACTATTGACAACAAAACCGACAAAGTCAAGGTTCCCACAATAACAGCCAAAGAAACCCATGAATGAGCTGAGAAGAATGCACCTACAGCAGGAATAGCACCTAATAACATTTTAGCTCCAATAAAGAAAAGGATAAAGCTGACACCGGCTTTCAAATAACGGAACATCCCCATAATTCCTTTAAGGGCAAAGAATAGTGAAATTAACCCCATCACTGCAAAGACATTTGAAGTAATGGCAAGAAAATTTTCTTCCTCGTGAGTTAATATATTGATAGCACCTTCATCAATAACTCCAATAATGGCAGGTATAGAATCAACAGCAAATAAAACATCTGTTGAACCAATAACTAATAAAACCAACAATATATTGGTGATATGCCACTTTCCGTTAATCTTGTGAATAAAATGAGGAGAATTATGGTCGGGGTCGATAGGAAATAGTTTGGAAGCTCCTCTATATAGTATATTTGAAGTCGGGTTAACATTATCATCACCACCCGAGAAAGCCATCTTATAGGCAGTATAAAGCAGAATGGCACCAAAAACATAAATGATCCATTCAAACTGTTGAACGAGCCCCATACCGGCAACAATAAACAAAATTCTCAATACAATTGAAATTAAAATCCCAAGTTTAAGTAGTCGGGGCTGATTTTTTTCACTTACTCCCATAAGTGAAAAAATCATGATAAATACAAAAAGATTGTCGATAGAAAGGGAATATTCGGTAAGATAACCGGATATAAATTTTATCATCATAACAGATGAAGTCTTCGTTTCGGAGTCAGGATTTTGAGGGAAGAAAAAGTAAAGAGAAACAGCAAAAAGCATTGCAATGCTAATCCAAAGGCCGGTCCATTTAAGGGCGGTTTTAACTGTTAAAGCACCTTTTCTATGATCTGTAACATACAGGTCAACAAAAAATACAATTAAGAAGATGGCAATAAAAATTAGCCAATAAAGGGTAATTGTCATAATTAAGTTAATGATTAAATTATATTATAAAAGGAAATATTACAAGGGAAGGTTGTCATGTTTTTTAGGCGGATTTTCCAACCTTTTATTTTGGATAGATTTCAGCGCACGAATAATACGGTAACGAGTATTTCTGGGTTCGATTACATCGTCAATATATCCGTAACGGGCGGCATTATAAGGATTGCAGAACAAATCGTTATATTCATTTTTCTTAGCTGCATAAGCCTCTTTCTGCTTTTCAGGATCAGATTCTGCTTTAATTTCTTTAGAATACAATACTTCAACGGCACCTTCAGCACCCATAACGGCAATTTCTGCTGATGGCCAAGCATAGTTGATATCTCCACGCAATTGTTTGCAACTCATCACGATATGTGATCCTCCGTAGGATTTCCTGAGAGTAACGGTAACTTTAGGAACGGTAGATTCTCCATAAGCATACAATAATTTTGCCCCATGAACAATAATTCCGCCATACTCTTGTCCTGTTCCGGGAAGAAATCCGGGAACATCAACCAATGTAACCAAAGGAATATTGAAAGCATCGCAGAAACGAACAAAACGGGCACCTTTACGTGATGCATTGATATCCAGAACACCGGCAAGGAAAGCTGGCTGGCTGGCAACAACACCTACCGAAATTCCTCCCATTCTGGCAAATCCCACTACAATATTTTTAGCATATAAGGGAGCCACTTCAAGAAATTCTCCATTATCAACTATTTTGGTAATAATATTCTTTACATCGTATGGTTTGTTTGGATTATCAGGAATAATTTCATTCAAAGAATCGTCAACTCTTTCAATTGGGTCGGTACACTCTTTTTCGGGGGCTGTTTCCATATTATTGGAAGGGAGATAACTCAATAAGAGTCTAATCATGGCAAGCCCTTCTTCTTCATTTTCAGCAACAAATTGAGCAACACCGGAGCGGCTTGAATGGATACTTGCTCCACCAAGATTTTCAGTTGTAACATCCTCACCTGTAACAGTTTTCACAACTTTAGGACCGGTCAAGAACATATAACTGGTATTTTTCACCATCATGACAAAATCTGTCAATGCAGGCGAATAGACGGCACCTCCTGCACAAGGTCCGAAAATTGCAGAAATCTGCGGAATAACACCGGAAGCTAAGATATTACGCTGAAAAATTTCAGCATAACCGGCTAAGCTGTTAACACCTTCTTGGATTCTGGCTCCGCCGGAGTCATTAATTCCGATAACGGGTGCCCCCATTTTCATTGCCTGATCCAATACTTTGCAAATTTTTGCAGCATGAGTTTCTGACAAAGATCCGCCGAAAGTTGTAAAATCCTGTGCAAATACATAGACTAAACGACCGTCAACAGTACCATTTCCGGTAACAACGCCATCAGACATATAAGTTTCTTTCTCCATTCCAAAGTTTGAACAACGATGGGTAACGAACATGTCAAATTCTTCAAAACTACCTTCATCCAATAGAAGATAGATACGTTCTCTTGCAGTCATTTTCCCTTGAGCATGTTGTTTCTCGATTCGCTTTTCTCCACCCCCAAGCCTTGCCTTTGCTCTGAGTACCAACAATTCGTTGATTTTATCTTGCATTGCCATATTAAATTGTTTTTATTTTTGCTAAATCTGTTTTTGCTTTTATTTAAGAGAATATGTAATCCTGTTTCAAAAAAATCAATATCATATTATTAAACACAATATATATAAGTAAAACAGAGAAATATATTCTCTAATCAGGTAAAAGATTATCCGATAATCATTAAAAGATCACCTTCAACGACACTGTCGCCTTTGGTTCCTTTAATCATTTTAACCACTCCTTCTTTTTCGGAAACAAGGTCATTTTCCATTTTCATTGCTTCAATTATTGCTAATTTCTGCCCCACTTTAACCTGATCCCCTTCGCGAACTAATATGTCGAAAAGAATACCCGGTAGAGGTGATTTGACAGCAAAATCCTTGTCGCTTGTCGCCGGAGTTGAAGTTGCCTTTGGTGCAGGAGCTGCAACCGGTTCTGAAGTAGGAGCCTTAGGCTGAACAGGAGGAGTAGCCTGTTTCTTTTCTGTAGGTTGCGCTACAGGTTTAACAGCAAAATCTGTTCCATTATTCGATTCTTCTACAACTACATTGTAACTGTGCCCATTTACACTGATTTTATACTCTTTCATGCTTTTGAATAATTATTTTATTATAGGTAATTTTCTTAAAGTAAACATTTTATTTGCCCATGGAGCTTTAACGTGGTTATGATCTAACCTGAATCCCGTTTGTTCCGTTTCATGTCCGGTAGAATCCTGATTATAGAGATGCAAAGCCATTGCAATAGCTGCAACAATCTCATCCTGAATAACCTCATCTCCGGTTGAAGGTTCTGAAACAATAGAGGCAGTTGCATTATTAGCCACTTCTTTATTATCATCAGAGTCAGAATTATCCTTTTTCGACTTTGATTTTTTAGACCATCTGCTAATAAAGAATAGAGCAAATACCACACCCAATACTATCAGGGCAATCAGCATACCGCTGCCTGACTCTTTTTCCTTTGCCACTACAGCCATATTCTTAGATCCAGGAGTTGGAGTAGTTAAGGTTATCCATGACAAGGTATCACTTGTCCCGTTTTCATCAACTCCAAAACTAACACCCGGTTCAGATCCATCAATATTATAAGTTACACTGCTAATCAAAGTGGTTCCGTTTGTATCAAAAAGAGCAATAAAGCCTTTTCCGTTGTGTAAAATCGTGGAATCATCCAAGGTAAATGAAAGTTTGGATGAGTCAATTAATGTTTTATCTAAAGCATAGAAAACCATATAAGAATGACCGTCCAGCAGCATTTCTTTTCCGGAATCAGGAATTGCATATTTTGTAGGATTGTTTATGTCATTTGTAAAAAAACATCCCGCAATATTTACGGCTGAATCGCCACCATTGTAAAGTTCAACCCAACCTCCATGAATTGTTTTTTGATTAGAATCCAAAGAATTAATCAGCACTTCATTAATACGAATATCCTTATTCTCTTGCCCATTAACAAAGATAAAAGGCATAAAAGAAAATAAACAAAACAAAAAACCAGAAAAAACAACTTTTAATTTCACAGTATCTATCTATTATTTAGTAATTTAAATCAATAAAACACCCGTTAATTTTGATGGTGCAAATATATAAAAATTATTATTGATAACTAGCCATCGGGAATTTAGAGTTAAAAAGTTCTATATTTGCATTCTTTTTGAAAGATTTCTTCAACACCAGAGGTTAAAAAGTATGAACACACCGGCTTTATTCAATATTCCACTTATATATTATTTTTTTTTACTGGCATTTATTCTACCCAGAATCCCGGTGATTGGTAAATTTTTCAATATCATAAACACGGCATTGCACGAATTTGGGCATGCCATTATTGCGTTGATTTTACAGGGCAAAGTGCACCGCATAGAATTATTGAAAGACAGTTCGGGCACCACTACTACTCAATGCCAAAGCAAGTTTGGGTCCTTTTTGGTTGCCATTGCAGGATATCCGTTTGCAGCAACCATTGCCTATTTTTGCTTTTATCTTATATCTATAAACTATGAAAAACATCTTATTATCGGGCTTTCCCTTCTCTTTATCATCATGATGATTTTCTGGATTCGCAATCTTTATGGCGTAATTTGGGTGTTACTCTTCAGTGGAATTAATTTCTGGTTAGTATATTACCATAATGAACAATATATTCATATTGCCGCCTTGTTTTATGCAGCCTGCATCTTGACAGAATCTCTATATTCGTCATTAGAGTTGTTATATCTCTCTATCTTTCAGCCGCAAAAGGCCGGTGATGCCACCAATCTTAAACAGATAACTCACCTACCCGCTTTCTTTTGGGGGATTTTATTTGTAGCTTTTTCCGGCTTTGTTGCCTATAGAATAATTATAAATATGCTAATTTAAAGGGGAGAAACTCTTTTCTCTACAACTTATGATACATATCCCAAAATTCTTCTGCCTCTTTTTCTTTTCCTCTTTTTTCAAGACTTTTAGCCATTTTCTTGTATAACTTTTTATAGGCACCTTGTTCGTTTAAACCCTGAGACATATAAATTTGAATCAGCATTTGGACTCCCTGATTATCAATCTGATCAATATCGATTAGTTTCCCGAGCATCTTTTCAGCTGAATTTAAGTCCCTTTGAGAAACATAAATATTGCAAGCCAGATAGTAAGCGGCCGAAAATTTAAAATTGTCCTTCATTATTTTCTTGCAACATTTTATGGCTTCATCCGGATTCCCCTTTGAAATATAATAATGTGCATTAAAATAGTTTGCCGGCTCATAGGATGGAAGGAAAGCCAATGAATGATCGATAAGTGTTTTGGCACTATCCGGAAATCCGAGTTGAAAATAACATTCAATCAAATTCATCAGGGCTGCTTCGTTATAAGGGTCAACTTTCAAAGCTTTCTTAAAGTAAGGAACTGCTTCTGCGATTTTTTTCGCTTCTTTCAACTTGAACCCTTCAAAGTCCGACTTATCGGTACGTTTCAGAATAATACAGATCGGTTTCCCGTCAACATCAATAGTATGAACGGTATTAGCCGGAGGAAAATGTTTCCCTTTAATTTGTTCCGGCATAATTCCCGTAATAGTAAAAATAGCATAATCCCAATCGTTATTTCCACGTTCATACCAGCGGGAGAAAGTTACTTGAAAGTCGGCGGTATCTTTACGGAAGAAGTAGCCGACCGAAGCAGCATGCCAAGTAGCTACTTTTATTTTCTTTCCGGTCTCCAATCCGCTTTTTTTTGCATTTACCAAAATCCATTCAGAAGCTTCACGAGTGGAGTGGTAGTAGTAGTCTAATTCGTAATTACCATAAGCCTTATTTATCCCGCCCGCCAATTCGTTGAAATAGACATACTCATACGGGTGATTGCGGATAATATGGCGAATAGGATTCCATAGAAGCAATAAAAAAATCGCCATGGCAATACAATTTATCAAAATGATTCTTTTACTCATATCTTAATTCTTAATGTTTATTATTTATGACCTATCATTAAAAAATCCCAATAATTATCAGGGGTTATACATTGAAATTGCGCTTCAGGATAAGTTTCAGCAAAAGAAGTCGGAATTTTAGTTTTTTTTCTGGAACTCCACTTAAATTCATAAGCAAAAAGTTTTCCATTATTTTCTTCCAAATAATCGATTTCTTTCTGATCCTGAGTTCTCCAGAAATAGGTTTGTGCATAAAACCCGGCATAAATGTTTCGTTTCATACGTTCGGCAACAATAAAATTCTCCCAAAGGATACCGATATCCTGACGAAATTCGACAGCATTAAAATTCGAAATCAGCGTATTTCTGATACCATTGTCATAGAAATAAATTTTCTTACTAAATTTCAATTCTTTACGCAGATTCCGGCTAAAAGAGGGCAATCTAAAAATAACGTATGCCTGTTCCAAAAGCGTAATATATTTTTCAACAGTTTTGTTATCCAAACCGCAAATTTGACCTAATTCAGAATAAGAGACTTGTGAACCAACTTGAAATGCCAACGCTTGAAGCAATTTCATAAGTTTATCACTTTTTTTCAATCTTTCCCATTGCAAGACATCTTTGTATAAATAGCTGGTTGCAAGTTGTTTTAGTAAATCTATCGATTTATCAGAATGACAGACCACATCGGGATAATAGCCAAAAATGAGCCTTTGGTTCAGCTGTTTGTGTTCTTCAAGCAGGCTATGATGTTGAACCATCTCCTCGAAAGAGAGAGGAAAAAGCATATACTCCCATTTTCTTCCTGTCAGAGGTTCATTGATTTTGTTAGCCAGATCGAATGAAGAACTACCGGTAGCAATAAGTTGGATTTCAGGAAAGTGATCAGTAAACAATTTGAGTTTCGTTCCGATATTAAGAATACTTTGTGCCTCATCAATGATGACAATCTTTGCATTGCCGATAACAGTTTTTGCTCCGGCAACAGTTAAGTTATCGAAAAGAACCTGATTTTCAACAAGATCTCCATCGAGCCAAATTACATCTTTGCGATCTCCAAACATCTCTTTAAGAAGGGATGACTTGCCAACTTGTCTTGCTCCGAAAATGACAATAGCTTTTCCTTTAAAAAGCTTATCCGAGACTGTTTGTTGAAGCGTTCGTTTTATCATGATTTTTTTTGACAAAGATAGTAAATTATTATAATCCTCAAATTTTGTATTTTTTAAGGATTATATTCCTTGAATTTTATGGTTTTTGAGGATTACTCACTTTTCCCCATTTCTTTTCCGCCCATTCGATCAAGGCATTAAAGCCAAGTCCTGCTGCCACTACCATAGGAGGATAGGCGAATATCGCATGTCGCCAACCACCGTAAACATTGGCATTGGAATAGACAATCCAAAAAATCGGGAAAATAAATGCAAAATAAATCATGAAAGTCGTAAATCTGTTTTCTTTCCTCCACCCGCCGATAAACGGATAAACGACCATTCCGATAATAACGGCGACAGGAATAGTCATCAATATATATTTGGGAGTATAATACCATGGCAACACATCCGACCATTGCATAGAGCCTTCAAAAAGTTGACGAAGGGAAATTGCAAATTTTGACATTGCATCAAAAGCTTCTAAAGTATTATTAATAGGACTTTTAAGAGCAAAGGGCCATAAAATTAATCCTGCAAAATATCCAATCAAACAAACAATTAAACCATATATCAACAATTGAAATATAATTTTTGAAGGCAGAAAATCTTTTAATTTAATTGCACTTTTATATTTTGAATTTTTTTGACTTAATAATAATTCTTTCTTTTTATCGCGAGCAATTTTGATCAAAAAAAGTAATCCGAAAAGTCCAAAATATCCAAATAAAATAAGCCCCCCGACACGAATACTAATAGAAAAAGCTATCGAAATTATCAAAAACAAGAAAGTCCACCATTTAACTTTAGGAAACTGTTTAAAGAAAATCAACATAAAATAGATAGCTCCAGTTATTGCCGCCGCAAAGGGAATATCTTTAGGATTATTGAAAGAGTGTCCAAGAAATCTCGGAGAAAGAAAAAGTAGTAACATAGAGAACACTCCAGCACGCCATCCCCCAATAAAATAGCCAATTAGTCCAACAAACAAAATTGTCAACCAGCCAAATAATGAATTAAAAATATGTCTGGAAATATTAATATTATCAATATGAAAAAGATCATTAAAAAAGCCTGTAAGAACATCAAAAGATGAACCATAGTATTTTAAATTTTCAAAACTCAAACAAGTAGTATCTTCTCCACCTGTTCTATAATAATTCAATACATTTTCCCCTTGAGGGATTTGGAAAGAATCCTCATCCCCTGTATTACCGGAATTAAGACTTAGAAGAGGAATAGTAAAAAAGAGAGCAATGGCAATAATAGCGAACATCCAAAACCATACATTCTTTTTGTTTTTTTCAATAAATTGTTTCATTTCAATATTGCTAAAAAAATTATACGTTACTTTTTATTTAAATACTTTCTTTTAATCTTAAGAAGTTCCACTGGAGCTTTAAAAAAATCCGATTTTTTTAACCGTGTTTGTCCAACATCCATCCATTGATAAAGAGGATATTCATAAATATTTTCTTTTGCTTCTTTATAACCAAAATGGCAAAGATATCGGGCTAAAATCTCCACATCAAAAAGCCATCGAGTAATAAATTTTTCTTCAAACAAAATCGGTACTATAGTTGCTTTATATAATTTAGCACCACATTGTGTATCATAAACAGGTAATCGAAGAATGTTAGATGCAACAGTTGCAAAAACCCTTCCTAAATAATGTCGTTTTGTACTTCTCCTTACGCGTGCTCCCAAACGCATTAAACGAAGACCTGTAACAACATCAAAATCATGCACATCCATAATTTTGATAAAATTAATAATTTCATTCAATGGGGTTGCCAGATCTGCATCCCAAAAACCAATCATTTTAGGATTAAATTTTTCAACCCCAAATATCATTCCTTTTCTTACAGCTTCTGCTTTGCCACTATTATGTTCAAGATTCAATAAATACAAGTTAGAATTATTTTTCACAATACCATCCAATATTTCAAAAGTGTTGTCAGAACTTCCATCATTTACAAAAAGAAAGGAAATTGAAGGATTTGATACAACAAAATCAATAAAAGATTGTATTGACAATCTTTCAGCTTCATTATAGCATGGAATTACAATTATCGTTTGCATATAGAATAAGTTGAAAGGCCAGGAACGTTAATTCCTAATAACCCAAAAAATTTAAAAAAATAATAATCAAATAAAAGCAGATTCTTGTATAGAAAAGAAAATATCTTAGATCCTTTCCAATTCGCAACCCCAGTAACTTTGTTTTCTTCATTCTTATAAAAAGAATCAAATAGCTTTTGTATAATCCTTGGCAAAAGCAATGAAAAAAAGAAATAGCCACCTGAAATATAAGACATTCCGGATTTGGAAATAGTATTCTTTAATAATCTATGGGAATATCTACGAAAATGCCCTAACCATTTGTCATGAGAGCAATAAAGAAAATTGAATGCAGGAACTGTAATAACAAATATTGTTTCATTATCAATAAAAGGTTTTTGAGATAATTTGGATAAAAAATCTACATCATTTTCAATATGTTCCATTATATCCATCAGAAAAACAACAGATGCTTTATTATCAATTTTTACTTCCTCAATATCATTATAAAAAATAGCATTAAGAGATTTGTATTTATTTGATAATTCAGCCATTATTTTATCATCAAAAGCTATGTCAACAGCAATGGGAGTATAATTTGTATATCTTTGACAAAACTGATTGAGAAAAAAAACATCTCCACAACCTATATCTATTACGACTTTATTAGGACAATCCTTATTCTGGTAATTCTTCAGAATATCAAAAATAACTTCACAACGGGCATATTCCCAAGGGTGATTATTATTCAAAACAGTATTTTCACAAACTAGGAATTCTTTAATGTCCATCCATTTTTTTTACTAATAAAGACTAATAATTCAAATATTTCAGATTATTTTATTCTTTCTTAAGGTGCAAAAGTAAAAAAAAATTAGATACTAACTTTTGATTAAATATTCCATTTAAACAAACGATCCGAAACCATAAAAATAAGGACAACTTTTAAAAGTTGTCCTTATCCAAATGTATCAGATTTTTATCAGATTATTCTTTGATAAATTTCTTGGTAACAGAGCTGTTTTCGCCCTTCAGTCGAATGAAATAGACACCCGAATTCAAGGCGGAAATATTGATTACCATATTTAAATCGGTAACAGTTTTTTCTAAGAGAACTTGTCCAAGGATATTCGAAATTTCGAGACTTTTAAAACGTTCGGTAAGAGTAACATTGAGTACTTTGCCTGCCGGGTTAGGATAAATCAGAATAGAATTTGCTTCATTTTCCTCAATTCCTAAAGCAAAAGAAACAGAAATAGTGTGATTATCCGTTACATTTACAAAATTATAGGAGCTAATGGCACCCTGACTGACATTATCTACCAAAACATCTTCAATAACAAAGCCATTGTTAGCAGCAATTTGGAAGAGACGGTCACTTCCCTCGTTAACGGTAACATTTCCTGATGGATTAATCGTTCCATGATCTCCGGCTGTTGCGATTATAGTATAGGTGGCAGGTAATGTCGAAAAAGAATAGATTGTGCTATAATCACTTTCATTAGATGGAGAGCAGAGTGCTTTAATTCTAACCTCATAAGAAGTATTAGATGCCAAAGATATCAAATTTGCAGTAGGAGTAGTACAAACAATAGGAGTCCATGTATTGGAAGTAGCTTCTTTAAATTCAAAAACCCACTGAGATTCATCACCTGCAGGATACCAAATAATACTAGCAGAACTAGAAGTAACGGCATTGAACGTAATATT
>JAEWNB010000048.1 GCA_023392945.1 Bacteroidota bacterium | reverse complement strand
GAATTTGCCAGCACAAGCGAAAGAACGGTCAGGATAACTAAAATGAGTCCGCCTGCTTTTTCGCTGTTAAAAAATTCCTTATATAGTCTTGTTACTATCATGATCTATCGGTTAGTTTCGGTTTGTAATGTAATCAATCTGATTTACCAAATAAACGGGATCAGTCTGTATTTTACTTTTTTGCAATATTCAGCATATCCGGGCAATTCTCTCTGTAAAGTTTTGTCTTCAAAATAGGTTCTCACAAAAATAATCATAATCATCATAAAGAGCGGGATAAAGGCAAGCAGTGAACCCAATGCTAAAGGTAATGCGGTGGAACCGAACAACATCCCAAGATAGCCCGGGTGTCGCACAATTTTATAGGGACCTGTAGTGATGACGGTATGATTTTTCTCTTTTTGAATACGCACCGTGCCTTCAAAGAAAGGATTGTGAAGCATGGGCCAGGTGGAAAAGAGGGCTGAAACTAGGTAGAGTATAATACCCACATACAAATAGCAGAAAGGCAATGGTTCGGAAAGATGGAATCTCTGATCAATTCCGGCAATAAGGGGTGTGATTACAATAGCCAAGAAAAAGTATGTCAGAATAAGAACCTTATCCAATTGTTTGGTCCCCTGTTGCATTTTTCCTCTGTCATTTAATAATTTGGGCGATTTTTTACAGAGCAAAGTTCCAATAGTGAGGGCACCAATAACATATACCCCGATATAAATCCATACTCTCAAATTATGGATCTCTCCGGAGGCAAGAAAAAAGACCAGCCCTGTTATGATGATCCAATTAATGGGGGCTAAAAATGCCCTTATCCCTGATTTGGTTAATTTTTCTTTCATGATGGTCTCCTGTTAAAAGTTTAAAACTATATTTTTATCTGTCATGGTTGCAGCAATGTCGCGGTATTTCGAACAATGTTTCGCAATATTGCCTGTTGTACAAAGTAGTTATTTTGCTTCCATTTTTTTATCAAGCCAATGAATCATGGTATCAAGACTCAGTTTTATATTTCCAATCGAACAATGGTTACTTGCCTGCTCTTTTTTAGTAAAGACAACATCCGTCACAGAGTGGGCGTTGATCAAAGATTTTATCAGGGGTGCATGTAGTTTAAAGGGTACAAAATGGTCATCTCTGCCGGTAATCACCATAACGTCTTGCTTAATTTTATCCGCATGTAAATTTTCACTGTTCATCTGCCAGGCATATTCAAAGGCATCCATGGGAATGTCAATTTTAGTAATGTACATGATGTTGCTGTTTCTCCATGCTTCCATTCCTCCCTTTTTAATTCCTTTCAAAGCAATCTTATTTGAACCCTCTCTCATCCGGTTTTTAAAGAAATCCATCAGCCAGCGGGCTATTGCAGGCGGAATTTTATAATAATCATACGCTCCACCTGTGGAAATTACCCATTTGATACGGGGTTCAAAAGCTGCCGCCCGTAAGCACAACCATCCGCCAAGTGATATTCCCAGCAAGGCTGCCTCTGAAATATGGTAATAATCCAGGATGGTCTTAACCGGTTTTTCCCATTTATAGTCGAAGGGAATATGATATTTTTTAATGGTTTTCCCTTGTCCCGGGCCATCAAATGCAATTACTTCATACCCCTGAATGGTGAAATACCAAGCGATGGAATAGAATTCTTCAATAAAGGAATCAAACCCAATGTGTAGAAGAACCGTCCCTTTTTTAATCGTGGTCTTGTTCGGCATTTTCAAAACATGAAGGAATGATTCGTGGTAAGGCACTTTTTCTACATAGACTCCCTCTAATGGCATAGTAGAATAAAACAAATCTATGAACTTATCGTAAAGCAATTCTTTATCTTCCTGTCCGTATAGAGTGTAGAATTCAGCGGCACGATAGAAAAAGGCAGCTTCCATGTTTTTCCCGCTACCCAGTTTGCTCTCTGCCAACTCCAACATTACCGGTTTCCAGTCATCGAATTTATGGATTTTTCCTCCTGCTGTTTTCAGGTCATCATAGGATAAATACCCTAAAGAGTGCCATCGGTTAAGCTGATAATTATATAACTGCTTATGATGAAATGGATGATACCCAATGGGGAAATTAAATAAATCCGTGTCCATTTTTGTTGTTATTTTATTCATGTTTTAATGCACTCTTGCATAATCCCCAACTCCCTTATTCCCCCCACAATCGCTTTCCGGTTATGTAAGGTTATCTGCCTTAATCAGAGCGCTTTCTTTAGGTTTTAATTGCTTTTTATTTTTTAAAAAAAGCAAAAATATAAGTTTTTTTCAATTATCAAACAGAATTGTCCTGTTTTGATGCTTTTTCCGCTTCCATGGATGAAAAACTTTTTTCCGGATTGAGATGGAAAACATAAGATTGTCCCAACAAACTGAGGCGTTACCTATACATAAATGTCGATTGCATGCTATTATTCTGTCGGTTGTACTGAAGTTTAGGTGGTGCAGAATGCTTGAATTACCGCTTAAATACCAATGTTTTTTTGCACAATGTTAGTAGTGGCGATTTTTCAATTGGGCTTCGTATTGTGGCAATTTTTGTAAATATTCTGCTACATTCCATTTTAAATGCCAGTGTTGTAAATATTCTGAAAGGGTACTTAATCCAACTTCTTTTCTTCTTTGGTCAACAT
>JAEWNB010000180.1 GCA_023392945.1 Bacteroidota bacterium | reverse complement strand
TTGGTGTTATTTTAGTACATTAATCATTTTTCCTGTTTCTCTTTTTTCTTCACTTTGAATAGCCGTCTATTTTATTATTTTTTTTTTTTGCTGGAATTAAAATATATTAATCGAACTCAGGTTAATAGATTATCAAACAGATTTTTGAATATAATCATTAGAGAGTGTAACAAATTCTGAAAGTTCATTTTTACGTAATAATGTTGACAATTCAACACTTTCTAACTTGAAATATATAGCAAAATAGTGCCATAATTCTTTAAGATTGACCAGGACTCCCCTATCATTCCTTATTAGCTTTAAGGATTGAATTAAATCTTGATAGAAATCAAAAAAACGTTTTATATCTTGGGATCTGTCCTCAGGATGAATATTCAATATTTGCTCAGCAAGAAAAGGATTTTGGAGTAATCCTCTCCCAAGCATCCACTGATTTATTTGCGGGTATCTCTGTTGTAAAATATCAAATGAATATACATCTACAATATCTCCACTATAAATAATTTGATGTCGGGTTAATTTCAGGAGTTCATCAAAAGCATTCAAGTCAGGAATATTGTCATATTGCCACTCCCCTAATCTAGGATGAACGACTATAAAATCAAGAGGATATTTATCAATTCTATTTAAAATTACCTGACTTTCAGTAAAATAATGAAGTCCAAGGCGCATTTTTATTGAAAAATGACAATCTGTTTTTTCGCACACACTTTCAATTACCTTTTCTACCAAATCAGGGTAAGGCATCACTCCACATCCTCTTTTACGACGGACAATTTGATTTACAGGACAACCTATATTCCAATTATAATGATTATACCCATATATATCGGATACTTTACGAATAGTATCCACAATATCAGATGCTGAATTTCCCATTAATTGTGGAATAATCTCAATATGAGGATTATTTGAAGGCCAAATATCATCCCATTTCTTGACATTTAACTTATCGTAAGATTGAGTCGGTAAAAAAGGTGTAATTGCCGAATTAATACCTGAAAAATGCTTGATTAAGCAATTCCGAAATGTATATTGAGTTATTCCATGAAGGGGGGCCAGCCAAAGTTTCATCAAAAAAAGTTATTCAATAACAATTTTTTTGATGGCAACGTTGTTTGACTGAATTACTTTTACAATATAAAGACCTTTTGAAAATCCGGAAACAGAAAATGATTTTTTGTGGAAAATATTATCTTCACTTAAAATAATTTTCCCATTCATATCTATTAATGAAAAACTATAAGGTAAATTTAAATCGGAAGGTACAATTGTAAGGTAATTACTGGAAGGATTTGGAAAAACAGAAAATTGGAAGTCGGAACATGATTCAATTCCTACCGGATTTGGAGTATATTCGAGCGTAATATCATCAATATATAATTCTGAAGCCAAACTGCTGTTTATAGTTCCTGTAAAGAAAATAACACTTATAGAATCAGGGGTAACATTCTGAATCAGAGTATCCATAAATAGCGTAATTTGGGAATAAGGATTTATCAATCCTGAAGAAAAGGTGCCCATTGAAACTATTTCTCTGGTATTTGTTAAACTGTTCCATTTTGTTGTGTATGCGTACATATAGAGAGAGTCACTACTTTCAGGATCAGGAAAAAATTTGACAAATGCTTTAAGCTTGGTTGGAATCTCAGTAAAAGGAATTCCTTTGGAGAACAAATTCCCAAGTGAGGCAAGAGTCTGAAGTGAGGCTAAATCCATATCCTCAAAATTCATCTCCAAAAGAGCTAAGATAGCTGTTATATCAATATTTGCCTGACCAATTTGTCCTAACTGGCACATTCCGGGGATAATATAATCATCAGCAATAATAGAAAAATTATTACCTTGAATTTTCATTGCATAAGTTCCACTATGAGAATCAAGAGTTCTGGTCCCGAAATGCAGATTTAAAGGAACTGGGAAACCTCCTATTGAAACATTTCCTGTAATGTCTGTGCTCCAATTAGTTGCAGTCGTAGAAGTTGTCCACTGTTCAAAATCAGCATTTGGAATATTTGATTGTGAATTAACATTCAAAATCGTAAAAAATATAATTACAGATGTAAAGCATAAAAATTTATTCATAAATAATGTTTTTTAAAATCGCACAAAAGTAGTAAAAAATAATATTATTTTTGCCGCCTCTAAATTATAATAATGAAAAAAAGAAGATATAAAAATTGGGCAGCTCTTTTCACAGCAAATTTCTATGGAGTTTTTAATGATAATTTCCTCAAACATTGTATAATATTTATTGCAGTATCATGGAATTTACCTGCAGGCTTATCTCAGGCTCAAATTATTTCTGCAGTTTCTGCCGCATTGGTAATTCCCTATTTATTCCTCTCTCCTTTTTCAGGAACTCTTTCAGTAAGGAAGAATAAAAAAACAATTTTTTCCATTCTTAAATTATCTGAAATTCCTGTTATGGTATTGGCATGTATCTCTTTTTATTACCAATGGATTATGTTATCAATCTTCGCTGTGTTTCTATTAGGAATAATCAGTTGTTTATATTCCCCATCAAAATATAGTTTGATTAGGGATATTGGAGGGGAGGAAAATGTATCTTTTGGAAGTGGCATGGTTGAGGCCATGGCTTTCTTAGGAATTCTGCTGGGAGCATTAGGAGCTTCTGTGATGTCTGATCATTATCATTTTGGCATATTTGCGGGTATAATAATAGGTTTAACAATTCTGGGCTACATCTCTGCTAATTCTTTAAGGGTAAAAGAGTTACCTGTTACAACAAATTCAATTTCCACCAATAATCCCATTAAGTTTTTTATTTCAAATTATAAATTCGCAAAAAAACATAGTAATGTTAATATAGCAGTATTGGGATATTCCCTGTTTTGGTTAATTGCAGGCCTGATACAAATGAATCTGGTTATACATTGTAAAAATGCATTACATCTAAGTAATACCATGACCGGTGTTGTCATGTCAATTGCTGCATTTGGGATTATTGCTGGCTGCATAATTGTTGGTAAAATTTCGAAAAATACTGTAAAGACAGAGTATATTTTTATTGGATTGTCCGGGATGATACTAGCATTAGCCTATATTTTGATTTTCAATCCAAACATTATTGCTTTTGGAATTTCTATTTTTGTACTAGCCTTTATGGGTGGCTGTTTTCAAGTTCCTTGTCTGGCATTGGTTCAAAAAGCTGATGTTGGAAGAAAATTGGGTGATTTGATGGCTTATTTAAACCTGTTAACATTTGTCTTTGTTCTTGGGGGAACATTGTTATTCTCTTTGCTTAATATTATTTTCGATGATAACAGTTTTATTATTTTTGGCTTAATATTACTGATTGCCATCTTATCTCTCTCTATTTTTATAATAAAGACCCCTCATCTATTGCATAAAAAAAGCCGGTAAGTTAATTACCGGCTTAATAAAAAAAACAGATATTATTTTTTATCATATTCAATGAAGGTACTCCAAAGATCTCCATCCTCTTCTGCTGTGATTGAAGTTGGAAAATCATATTTATTATACTGATAGGTGTAATTTGATACCCAGGAATAGGTTTCTGTTTCCCAGAAAGGAGAAGTCTCCACTTCTTCTCTTGTGATTTTAGTAACATTATTTTTTGTATAACCAAGGAAATCTTCCAAATAGAAATTAAGTCCGAAATATGGATTTTTCATATTATCATATTCCATGGTCTGAGTATAAGTATAAGTATAATCTTCATAAGAATCCTCATATTCATAATATATTTTTGTCAAATTATCTCCGGTATAAGTCAAGAATAATTCAATATCTAATACTAATCCTTTTGAAGCAATAATATCAAATAATTTGCTAAATTTATCAGGATCTCCAAAACAAAGTTTGTAAAGCCTGGATTTGGATAATTTACTTTTAAAAATGTTCTCATCAAAATATGTTTTTATACTTGAAATTTTCTTATCAACATGAGTAAAGACATATTTTTCATATACAGTACCATCATCAATATAGCTCATTGTAGCAATTAAAGTTTTATCATAAGTCATGGTTGCGGATTCTCCGGTAGGAACTCCGGTTGCATTATAAGCCTTAATTTCACTGATTGTACCATTTTTATTGTGAGTGATAAGAAGATAAAATCCGTCTTCATTATAAGTAATTTTCGATAATTCTTTATCTTCATAAGTATAAATTTCATCAGCAGCCCCTGTCATTTCGTCATACCAAATATTAACAATTTTACATTTGGGTTTGTAAATATCATCCGCCTGTTTAAAACAAGAAGAAAAAGTTGCTACAAAGAATAATGCAACAAAACTTAAAAGAAATACTTTTTTCATAATAATTATTTTAAAATTGTAATTAAATTTTCTGCAAAGTTATATTTTATTTTAAATAAATCAACAGCCTTGATAAAAAAAATAACTTTTTATAGGAACCAGTTCTGATACCCATCCTACAGCAGATAACCCAATTGAAATCTAGGGAGTTAAATTTCTCGAGTTGTCTGTTTTAGTCCAGTAAAATGATGTTTTTTAATCAGATTTGATTATGAGAAAATTAGCATTGCAATAAATTTAATTCAGATAAATCAGTAAAATAAAGTCTATCAGCTATTGCATAAAAAAAGCCGGTAAGTTAATTACCGGCTCAATAAA
>JAEWNB010000135.1 GCA_023392945.1 Bacteroidota bacterium | reverse complement strand
CATATTAGTATCTTTATGTATAATTAATAAAAAAAGTTTTGATAAAATATGTTTTTTTTGCACACATTAAAAATTAATTTTATATTTGCAGCCTCTAATGAGGATGATCGTATTGCCTGCTTAATATGCTTACTTTGCTTACAAAATCTACTAAATAGACTACAATAAAAAGGGAATTAAGCTATACGACGCCACATTAATTTAATGCTTTATAACGCAATTTGAGGATTTTCTCTTCTCAAAAGCTGCATGTAAAACAATTGAAAATAATGCTATTTATTATATAGTAAATTAATAAAAAATAAACTCTATAAGAAAAATTAACGTAGAAATACCTTAAAATGGAGTGATTATGATGACTGAGATGACTATCAATACGAAAGAGATGCTATTCAATACCAAGAAAGTGCTATTCAATACCAAGAAAGTGCTATTCAATACGAAGAAAATGTTATTCAATACGAAAAAAATGCTATTCAATATGAAAGATATGCTATTCAATACGAAGGAAATGTTATTCAGTAGGAGTTAGCCTATAGAAAATGAAAAGAAAAAAATAACCCAAAACTTTTATGATACAAACCCTTTATTAATTCATATTTTTATTAATCAACAAAATTCAAGTATTATGAAAAAAAAATTTACGGTGAAAATGGAAGAAATGCCGATCATTGCCGGCTTTGTACTATCAAGTGTTACACGCGATCTGGAGGATTTTAAAGAATATTCTGATATCTTCACTCCGGAGTATTTAACCGATTTTGAGACTAAAAGAAAAGCCTGTACCGAACTGATCATGACCGATTCGATAAACGTTGCTTTAAAAGCCACAACGGCAAAACTTCGTGACCAATTAAAGGAGTTGAGCATATTTTTGGTGCGCATTGAAGGATACATTAACATGGCCAATAAGGGTACCTCCGGCGAACGCTTTGGCATTAAGAAACTGCGCCAACAGCTTTACAAAGGAAATGTGGAAGGAACTATCCTCAATGGCCGAATCTTTGTAACCAATCTGGATGAAAATAAAACCTTTCTGATGGAAAAGGGGCTGAGACAGGAACTGATTGAGAATTTGAAAACCCTCATCAACACCATAGAAAACCTGAACTTTGAGCAGAATGATTTGCTGAGCAGGCGTGCCCAAAACTGTTTAAGCAATATAGAGGCATTCAACAGCTTATGGTTTGTATTACAGCCTGTCTTGCATGCCGGCAAAGCCATCTACAAAGCCAACAACGAAGCCAAATTGAAAGACTACACCTTGTCACAACTTAGAAAACGGATGAACAACGAACAGAAAATTGACGCCGCCGTCACCGACCCCATCCCCCCCGCAACTAATAATTAAGCATCCTCTTTTCTTACACCACCATAGCAGCCTCCTTTTGTCACCGGGACGATGAAAGGGGGTTGTTTTTTTTCATTCTATTCTATTCTAATTTGTCTCAATTCAATTACTTGTTTCTGGCATTAGTAATACAAAATAGGGAACATTATTTTGGCAAAATTTTGAGTGGTGGCAACATTTGTAGAGACGCATTTGCATCTCTATTTTTTTCAAAGAGAAATACTTCATTTAGGCAACCTGTTATGCAGACTCAGCATCCCTTGCACATCTCGTTGTCACTAACAATCGTTCCTTTTACAGCCATTGTTGAAATTTTATTTATTATGAATTTGAATAATAGATAATAGCGTTTATAAATAAGCTGTTGGTAAATACCAATATATTTAGGATTATTGAAACTAAATGAAAAATAAACTATATTAAAGTATAGCTTTTGTTTCTTCTTGATTAAGCTTCTTTTTCTGAAATAATGTGTAAACTATTGCTTGATCAATTTTTTTGTCAGAAAGCTGTTTTCCCCTATGATATTTATAAAATAAATTCCGTCAGAAAGATCAGCGATATCCACAATGGTTTTGTCGTTCTGCAAAGGAACCACTTTTAATATCCTACCGATTAAGTCTGTGATTGAAATCAACAAATCTCTCTCAGATTTGTCATTATTGAGAATTATAAGGTAGTCAGTCGCAGGGTTGGGATAGATATAAATAGTACTCTGCAAATTACTTTCATTAATTCCGGCTGCAAATGAAGCAGAGATTGTGTGATTTGCTTGAACATTGGTAAAAGTATAAGAAGAAATTGCCCCATGGCTGATATTATCTACCAAAACATCTTCAATTAAATACCCATTGTTGGCAGTAATAGTAAATAGTTTATTGCTTCCTCCTTCTACCGAAACATTGCCGGAGGGAGAAATGGTTCCATTATCTCCTACTGAAGCAGTGATGGTATAGATTTGAGGTGTTGAAGTTCCTGTTAATTGAATGTTGACACTTGGGGCACCCGGGCTACTCAGGATAATATTTCTGTTGTGTGTCCCGGTTGAGGTGGGATTATATCTAACATTGAGCATTCCTCCGTTTGGAGGCAAAGAAGTGGAACTAACCCAATTGCCATTACTTAACACCTGAAACTGACTCCCGATTGTTACGGTGATATCAGTGGAGAGATCTACCCCGTAAACAGAAATATTTTGCGAAGCAGAAGGAACCCCGGGAGAACTTTCAAAAGACAAATTGGAAATATTTGCCGATATGGTGGGAACAGGCGTTACTATAAATTGAGCTTCGATGGTATGGTTGGCAACTACATTGGTGAAATGATAACTGGAAACAGCTCCTATACTCACATTATCAACTCTTACATCTGAAATGGAATAGAGACTGTCGGGGGTTATGGTAAAAGAGAGATCCTCCCACGAAAGTACATTATTTGCTCCGGATGGATTAATGCTCCCTCCCTCTCCTGCAGTGGCTGTAATGGTATAAGTTGTAGTATTTTCGGCAATCGAAATATCGTCAAGGGCGATTCCGTGGCCATAGTTGGCTATCCCTTCAAAAGCAAGGTAGTAGGTGGACGACGGATTGGGGAGATTGATGAATTCTTGTTGCCAGGTAGAAATATTAGTGTTGTAAGTGCGTAATAATACCCACGATCCTGTGGGGGTAGTTCTGTAATAGATATTTAGATTATCCTGATTTGATCCATATAATGGTTGAGTGTGCCAAAAAGTAAGTTGAGGATTTGATAATCCGGAGAGATTAAGTTCAGGGGTGATTAATTTAGTCGTGTTTCCATTGGAACTGTCGGCATAAAAATAGGCATTGTAAGATCCTGAGTGGGTAGTAGCAGGATAAGTATTGCCACCATTTCGGTATATCCAGCTTGTTTGACCTGATTCTATAATTTCATACCAGCAACTTGGAATGGTATCACTTTCAAATCCCTCATTCCATGGGAAAGTGCTGATATTTGCACAGGAATTTCCAAATAATGTAACATGTTGGGAAACTGCTCCGGTTCTTGTCAGAAGTAAACTTCCATAATCTGCTCCGGCATCTGTCGGGTTGTATCTTACATAAAGCGTTCCTCCCGTTGAATCCAGGGTGGTACTTGTGTCCCAAGTGACATTATTGTTTGAAATCTGAAAGGGAAAAGTGACGGATGCAGTAATGGGATAACTGAGATTACTAGCTGTAACGGCAACGTTCTGTGCAGCCGAGGGACTCCCGGGAGTCCCGTAAAAATAGAGAGAAGAAGGAGTCGCACTGATGGTATTGGGTGGAGATATGTTTAGTAAGGCAGAGTGACTATTATTGTATTGATTGCTTCCGGGATTGAGAGCGTTTATTTGAAAATAACCGTTATAAACGCCGGCCCATCCCCAGTTGAAATGAAAATAATCACTTTCATTATATCCGTCACAAACAAAAGCATGAATCTCTATTGCACCCGAGCCACTATATAAGACAGGAATTCCTTGATCAAGTTCCCCTTTTAGCGCAATTATCCAATTGTTGTCGGTATAGTTGTAACGGTAAACCCCATAGACTTGAGGGTAATTAAAGTAATTGATAAAAGCATATTCTGCAGAGTGCCAATTGGTGCCTAATGTAGCAGCGGCGCTTGCGTTAGGCCCGTACATTGTTTCAACTGAAACACCGCAATGATAACAAAGCGTTGCAACTGCATTTATTTCACTTGCTGAAGAGGATGAATTGATATAGGCAGGCATCAGATTATACTGATAAGTAGTGGTAGCAAAATTGACACTTTGCAAACCATAATCCCCAAACCCTTCAGAAGCAAAATTGGCATAATAGGAGTGTGATCCCAAACCATGGATGGGATATTCCCAATACCGTATGATTTGTGCCATGGCAAGGGAAACGCAGCCCGTTGGCACATGTCCTCCTATAGCAGCATTGTCGGCAGGACAAAGTGAGCCATAATTACCCATTTGAGTCCAAGTGGTTTCTAAAAGAGCAGATACAGAACTAGTGCTTCTGGTGGAATTTACACTTCCTGAACGTAATGCCTGCCACTCCTGCGTGATTTGATTAGTCGCAGGTAGGTTGTTTTGTATGACATGACTGATTTGCTGCCTGAAACCTTCCAGATAAGC
Organism: Bacteroidota bacterium; assembly: GCA_023392945.1. GTDB lineage: Bacteria > Bacteroidota > Bacteroidia > Bacteroidales > WCHB1-69 > JAGVVH01. The sequence continues at coordinate 5,936 of JAEWNB010000135.1, read as the reverse complement.
TGCCACATTGGTCGGAACATCATTTTCATTGAAAGTGCTTTCTGTCGAATAGCCCAGGATTGGGAGCACCTGATCATCGGCAGCAACAATCACAAAAGCGGAGCTGCCCACATTGAATACATAATAACAGGGGGTTGCGTTTTCCCCTCTGATCATCGACGAAGCCTGACCGGCAAGTTGTAACTGGTCGGCATTGTTTAAAGTGGCTATTTGCGAAGAGAGAAATTGAAATCCAATATTTTTGGCACTGTTTACATCAATCGGGTTGCCAAATATAAAATTCGATAATCCGAATAGAATTGCAAAGAAGATAATTTTGATTCTCATAGGGTATTATTTTGGGGCTTTTTGGTTTATTCTTGCGCAAAAATAACATTTATTCATAACATAAATCTCGCTCCTGTTTATTTTTTACGATTACCCCCTTCAGTTAAATATAATCGTGTTATTTCCATCTCTTACTATCTTTATGTGCAATTAATAAAAAAAAGTTTTGATAAAATATATTTTTTTTGCACACATTAAAAATTAATTTTATATTTGCAGCCTCTAATGATGATGATCGTATTGCCTGCTTACTATACTTGTTTTGCTCACAAAATCGGCTAAATAGACTACAATAAAAAGGGAATTAAGCTATACGAAGTCACATTGATTTAATGCTTTTTAATGCAATTTGAGAATTTTCTCTTCTCATTAGCTGCATTTAAAACGATTGAATATAAAGCTTTTTTATTATATAGTAAATTAATAAAAAATAAACTCTATAAGAAAAATTAACGCAATATTGTCTTAAAATGCAATGATTATGATGCCCGAGACGACTATCAATACGAAAGAAATGCTATTCAGAATGAAAGAAATGTTATTCAATAAGAAAGAAATGTTATTCAATCCGAAGGAAATGCTATTCAATCCGAAAGAAATGTTATTCAAAACGAAAGAAATGTTATTCAGAACGAAAGAAATGCTATTCAATCCGAAAGAAATGCTATTCAAAACGAAAGAAATGCTATTCAAAATGAAAGAAATGCTATTCAATCCGAAGGAGAAGCTATTCAGTGTGAGTTAGCATTTATAAAAAGAAAAAAATAGTAAACAAAACTTTTATTATACAAACCCTTTTTAATTTACATTTTTATTAATCAACAAAATTCAATTATTATGAAAAAAAAATTTACTGGGAAAATGGAAGAAATGCCGATTATTGCCGGCTTTGTACTATCAAGTGTTACACGCGATCTGGAGGATTTTAAAAAATATTCAGACATCTTCACTCCGGAGTATCTAACCGGTTTTGAGGCCAAAAGAAAAGCCTGTACAGAACTGATTATGACCGATTCGGTAAACGTTGCTTTGAAAGCCACAACGGCCAAACTTCGTGAGCAATTAAAGGAGTTGAGCATATTTCTGGTGCGCATAGAAGGATACATTAACATGGCTAATAAGGGTTTATCCGGCGAACGCTTTGGCATTAAGAAACTCCGCCAACAGATTTACAAGGGAAATGTGGAAGGAACTATTCTCAATGCCCGAATCTTTGTAAACAATCTGACTGAAAATAAAACCTTCCTCATGGAAAAAGGGATGAAACAGGAACAGCTTGACAGTCTCAAAACCCTCATCAACACCATAGAAAACCTGAACTTCGAGCAGAATGATATGCTGAGCAGGCGTGCCCAAAACTGTTTAAGCAATATAGAGGCATTCAACAGCTTATGGTTTGTATTACAGCCTGTTTTGCATTCCGGCAAAGCCATCTACAAAGCCAACAACGAAGCCAAATTGAAAGACTACACCTTGTCACACCTTAGAAAACGGATGAACAACGAACAGAAAATTGATGCCGCCGTCATCGAACCCATCTCCTCCGCAACTAATAATTAAACCTCCTCTTTTCTAACACTACCATAGCAGCCTCCTTTTGTCACCGGGACGATGAAAGGGGGTTGTTTTTTTATGAGGGAAAAAGAGCTTATTTTCTCTAAAAATGTTCAAAATAAATATTGTAATTGAAAAAATCTTATTTTTGTGAGCTTCAAAATGGAAGCAAATAAAAATTAATTACTAAAAAGGTATTTCTTAGCTAGAAATAATGTTCACCTTTTTAAATTCGAGGTTTAGAAATAAACAAGTTGTGGGTTATAGCAAAAAAAAGTACAGAAAGAGAGAAACAGAATAAAATGACTATCTTTGTAAAAAAGAAAATATTATGACATTTTGGAATAACGATACTGAAATTCAATTCTTTACGCAAGCACTAAAAAGCTTTGCTTCTCCTGAACAATTATTTTATAATCTGCATAGTGGATACTTTGCTTATGTTCCCAAAGGTTTGGATGCAGAAGGTCAAACTTTGCAAAGCAGAAACTCTCTTATAGGACAATTTACTGAAAAATGGAGTAAAACCCTTTTTGAACCAATAGCAGAAAATTTAGGACTGTATGCAGTAAATAGTGTTGTTTGTGATGAACTTGGACTTTCACGGCAATCAAGCGCTGACCTTGCTTTCTGTACTACAAATCAGACAATCCAAAGGCCAGAAAATATTAAACTGCTTTTTGAAATTAAAATGAGTGTTGTGTCGAACTACATGTTTACACAGCCCGATAAAGTTGAATTAATAGGTGATTACAAGCAACATAAAGGCAATCCGGCATTACTACGTTCTGACTCAATGTTAAAAGCAATTGGAAAATCTATAAACATTCGTGTTTCTGGAATTGCTTCAACAAAAATACCAATTGTTGTTTTAGGTAATAGTCCAATAACTGACAGCTACATTAAGAAAGTGGATTTTCTAAAAACTTCGGGTGTAATTCAAGGCTTCTGGTCATTAAATCCAAATCCAACCAATTCAGAGTATGTTAAAAAAACTCCAAAATTGGGTTTTCAAACAATTATAGAAGGAGAACAGTTATTTAATAACTGTAGAGAACTTGTTACAAACGATATGAATTATTTCTCTTCAATGATTTCAAAATTGAAATTGGGAGAAATAATCCGAATTGCAAGCCAAGAAGCAACTGATATTGCTAAAGCAGAAAAATTTTTAAACTTAATCCGAGACTAAAATGAAAAGACAAAATGGCACAGAAACAAGTTCTTTCGGTACAAACGGAAGAATTAATCATGATAGTTCAAAATTTTATAACTCCAAATTATATTCAGAACTTGGGGACAAAAAAATACTTGATAAAAACGAAAATTATTTTCCAGATAAATTAGAAAATAAATTTATTCTTGGTTCTGCAGAGAATATGAAAGAATTGCCTGACAATTCTGTTCATTTGATGATAACTTCACCACCGTACAATGTATCAAAAGAATATGACGAAGATTTATCTTTAAAAGAATATTTACAACTTCTTGAAAATTCATTTAAAGAAACTTTTAGAGTTCTTGTTAATGGTGGGCGTGCCTGTATAAATGTTGCTAATCTTGGAAGGAAACCTTATATACCTTTATCTGATTACATTTCAAAGATGATGATTGATATTGGGTTCAATATGCGTGGCGAAATCATTTGGAATAAAGCAGCAAGTGCAAGTCCATCGACAGCTTGGGGTAGTTGGCAAAGTGCTGCTAACCCAATATTGAGAGACATACACGAATATATTTTGGTTTTTTCTAAAGGTGATTATAGAAGAGAAAGAGGTAAGAAGGGAAACACCATTTCAAAAGAGCAGTTTATGGAATGGACAAAATCAATTTGGACAATGAATGCAGAGAGTGCAAGAAGAATTGGACACCCTGCGCCATTTCCCGAAGAATTGCCAAATAGACTAATTCATCTTTATTCTTTTAAAGGGGATATTATTTTAGACCCATTTATGGGTAGTGGAACAACTGCTGTTTCAGCTTTGAAAACAGATAGAAAGTTTATAGGTTATGACATAAGCAAAGAATATATTGCCCTTGCACAGAAAAGAATTGAACCGTTATTAAAACAAACAAAGATAGCAATTGACCTAGCAGTGTTGGAAGAATATCCACAAATCACTGACAAAAGCTAAAATCAAGCGGGCAGATAGTGACACTATGAAGGGTATGGTAACTAATAAACTTTATCGCTGGTTGACAGTGACGTGCTCAGAATTGTCAGCCTAATTTTAGTCTTAACTGTTGTGCCAAATTTGAAGAATGAAACGATTAATAACATTCATATCGATAATATTGACATTACAAGCAAACTGTAATGGCCAGAATTTTTTTAATTTGACTGATTCTGTTTTTGAACTTGGACAAATAAATAGATTTGAAATTATATATCAAATGTCAGGAGGACATCGTCCTACAATTGAATCACTTCCTGTTTTGGACTCTATTGTTGATTTTTTAAAAAAGAATAAAAATTTGATAATTGAAGTTGGTGTACATACGGATAATTGTTGTGATTCAACCATGAATTACCAATTATCTGAATGGAGAGCAAGAAGTGTGACAGATTATTTCATTGAAAAAGGAATTGAAATCGATAGACTTCAGTATAAAGGATATGGAGAATGCAATCCAATAATTGTTGATTCAATAATTAATATTAAATATCCTTTTTTGGCGATTGGACAAAAACTAGACGAGGATTACATTAAAAAACTTGATACAATAGAAAAACAGGAAGTTGCAAATAGGTTAAACAGAAGAACAGAAATTAAAATAGTTGAAATAAACCAAGGCCCATAACCAATGCATAAAAGTAATGGCCGGTTTATCAGTATATTCAAAGAGTTTCCCAGTACCAACTTTCCGTTTAACTTGTTACCTCAAAAATGATTTATCCGACATTTCTTTCAATAAAGATTAATCCGAGAATTCTACTTACATAGTAAAGTGGCTCAACGTTGATAATCCATTTTTTATAGAAAAACAGTACTTTTTCTGTGAAAATTTACAAAGTAAACTTTGTAATAGAAAAAATCTTATTTTTGTGAGCTTTAAAATTAAAGCAAATAAATATTAATTACTAAAAAAGGAAAAGTTTTTTGAAAAACATTTGCTGCTTTGTAATCAAAAAAAATGAAGACGTGCACAAACCATTTTCATCTAAGTAAGTATAATGATTTTCGGTAAATATTATTAATATGAAAATTAACAATAATATTGTTTCAGTAAAAGAACTCAATAAAGTTTTAAATAATGAACATTTCTCTGGAAACTATTCTGATGTCGATATTGTATTCGTTGCTGGTTTATTTTTATGGTATATGCAACATAAAGAAAATTGGAAGAAAATTCCACGTTCTTTCAGCTTAACTGAAAACGAAAATGTATGGAATCATTCTCATTACTTTAAACAGATTGAAGACTTATATGGAGTAAAACATTCTCATATATTCGATAACTTTCCAAATGCCTCCAACATTAGTGCAAACTCTGCTTCCAGATTTTTTGCCCCACCTATATATATTACTAATAAATCTATTCATTATTTTTTTGGAACTGAAAAAACCCATTTTCGAATAGATAATCTTAAAACTGAATATATTAACCTTTTTGATTTATCTGATTTTGTTGATAAAAAGTTTAAAACATACAAAAACTCAATAAAAGACTTTGAAAAATACTCATTAGAGATTCATCAGAGTCTAAAAAATTCTTCCCCTATTTTTGTTTTAATGATTACTTAATGTTATACCTAAACTGATTTTTGTAAGTTACCGAAGCTATCATTAGTCTGTCAAATCTTTTCTCTCCAAAGTATCTCCGATTAAACTTATAACAATATTCATCCAAATAACTTTGCAAATATTCCGGCCTGATATCGTGAAAAACATCCAAAAGCATTCGTTTTGCATTACTGATTGCAATATGAACCCATGGTAACATTTTTCCAACCTCTTCTTTTGGGATTACCTGAGGACGATGCTGATTTACGATTGATTTAAAATTTGTGTATGAAGTGGAATTGTCAGAATCGATAATTGCATTCTTATCTA
>JAEWNB010000053.1 GCA_023392945.1 Bacteroidota bacterium | reverse complement strand
TGCCCTCGTTTGCCGACCTTGAAAATCCGGAAACAAATCTGGCCACTGAGGTCTATTCGGTTGACGGTGAGATGTTGGGGAAATATTACTATGAAAACCGTTCTATGTGTCAGTATCATGAATTACCCAAATCTTTAACTGATGCCCTTATAGCTACCGAAGATGTGCGTTTTTATCAACATTCCGGAGTGGATGCAAGAGCTCTGGTGAGAGTTACTTTCGGTATCCTGACATTTAATCGCAAAGGTGGAGGCAGTACAATTACCCAACAATTGGCCAAAAATCTTTTTCCCCGTGAACCTCACGCCAATAAGATTAAACTTATTTTTACTAAACTGAAAGAATGGGTGGTGGCTGCTAAATTGGAAAGAGAATATTCTAAAAATGAAATTATTGCGATGTATCTCAATACTGTTGATTTTGGAAATAACTCCCTGGGAATCAAGTCTGCTTCTCGTACTTATTTTGATAAACCTCCCATTGATTTAAAAGTAGAGGAATCTGCCCTGATGGTGGGAATGCTGAAAGCTCCGACTAAATATAGCCCTAGAAAAAATCCAAAAACTTCGTTTGAAAGAAGAAATACTGTTCTTCAACAAATGGAAAAGTACGATTTTCTCGCAGAATCTCAATATGATTCTATTAAAACTATCCCAATTGATATTTCCAAATTCTCGCTTCAAAGTCATACGCAAGGTATCGCTACCTATTTTAGAGAATATATCCGCCTTTTTATGACTAAATGGTGTCAGGAAAATCCAAAAGAAGATGGGAGTCATTATGATATTTATAAAGATGGATTAAAAATCTATACTACTATTGATTCTCGTATGCAAAAACATGCTGAAGAGGCTGTTACGGAACATGTTTGCAACTATCTTCAGCCTATGTTCTTTGATCATTGGCGCGGACATGAAAATGCCCCGTTCTATAAATTGAGCGATGAAGAAACTCAAAAAATTCTTACTTCTGCCATGAAGCGCTCTGATCGTTATAATCTTATGAAAGATGCCGGTTATACAGAAGCTCAGATTAAGGCTTCTTTCAATAAGAAAACTAAAATGAAAGTGCTCACCTGGAATAGGGGAATGATTGATACAGTGATGACTCCAATGGATTCAATACGATATATGAAGTCATTCTTGCACTGCGGATTGATGGCTGTTGACCCCAATAGCGGCCATGTTAAGGCTTATGTTGGTGGGGTCAATTATACCTATTTCCAATTTGACCATGTGAAGTTGTCAAAACGTCAGGTGGGCTCTACTTTTAAACCCTACGTTTATACTGTCGCTATGCAAAACGGAGATTACAATCCATGTACAATGGTGCCAAATGTCCCGGTTACTTTCCACCTTCCTGAAGGCAATACCTGGACTCCTCACAATTCAAGTGACTATAAACAAGGTCAAATGTTGCCATTGCGGGAAGCCCTTGCCAATTCTCTTAACTATGTGTCTGCCTATTTAATGAAGCAGTTTGGCCCGGAAGCAATTATTCAACTGGTGAGAAATATGGGAATGACTTCGGATATCCCGGCAGTTCCTTCTATTTGTCTCGGTGCGTGCGAGTTATCGCTTTACGAACAGGTTGGAGCTATCAACTGTTTCCCTAATCAAGGGGTCTATGTGGAACCTACTTTTATTACCAAAATTTGCGATAAGGAAGGAAATGTGATTTATACTTTTATCCCCAAAACAAATGAAGCTATTGACCAAATTACGGCTTTCAAAACCGTCCGTCTTATGCAAGGTGTTGTTGATTACGGAACCGGTAGAAGATTGCGTGGTCAGTATGGCCTTAGCTTCCCGCTTGCAGGTAAAACCGGTACTACTGACAACCAATCAGACGGTTGGTTTGTTGGTTATACGCCTGCACTGACATGTGGAGTTTGGGTGGGGTGCGAAGACAGAGCCGCTCACTTCCGTTCTATAGCCCTGGGACAAGGTGCCAGAACTGCTCTTCCCGTTTTTGCGCTTTTTTTGAAAAAATGTTACAATGATCCTGACCTTCCCTATAATAAGATTATTAAAAATCCTGAAAAATATCCCGGATATGACTTTACCATTCCTGCCGCTTATGTGGGTGATCCTTCAGGATGCAATGAAAAACAAAGGCCTAAACAAGATATTGACTTTGATTAGGCCTGTAAGTGTATAACTAATAAGCTGAAAGAGCTTCCGACGTTGCTAATTCTTAATTGCAGCTATCTCTTTGATTGCATTGATGGCACTCTCAACATCTGCTTCGGTATTAAATGCTCCAATGCTTAATCTTACAGTTCCGTGCATATCAAAAGTGCCTATTCCCTGATGAACTTTTGGGGCGCATTGCAAACCGGTACGGCAAGCTATATCGTAATCTACATCCAATATGGTTCCCACATCTCCGGCTTCAAAACCATTAATGTTTAAAGAAAGCACAGGGTTGTGATTTTCGGCGGATTCAGCACAATAGAGAGTTACCCCTTTTATATTAACCAAACCGTCCCTTAATTTTGACCATAAAGCCATCTCCTGATTATGCAGGTTCGTGATTCCTTGTTCACTTACCCATTTAGCACCGGCAAAAAGTCCGGCTACCCCCAAAATATTCATTGTCCCGTATTCCAAACGATAGGGATATTCCTCAAGATGACCAAGGACTGCAGAACGAACCCCTGTACCTCCATAACGGGTATGATTGATGGTAATTCCTTCGCGGACATAGGAACCTCCAATACCGGTTGGTCCCATCAGGCATTTATGCCCGGTGAAAATATATACATCTATATTTTCTTTTTGCATATCAACATTAGCTGCTCCGGCACCCTGACTCCCGTCAACAACAAAGATAAGCCCGTTTTCCTTACATATTTTGCCAATTTGTTCAATCGGCTGTATAGTGCCTATTACATTGGAACAGTGAGTGCAAACAACTAATTTTGTGTTGGATTTGATGGTTTTTTTGATGTCATTGGGATCAACATATCCTGCTTTATCAAATGGTAAATAAGTGACTTCACAAAGTCCTTTTTGCTCTAGTGAGTATAATGGTCTTAATACTGAGTTATGTTCAAGACAAGTAGTAATTACGTGCATTCCTTTTTCAACTATTCCCTGAATAATGAGATTTAGTGAGTCTGTTGCATTATAACTGAAAGTCAATCGATTGTAATCACTCCCGCCATTAAATAGTTTTGTGAGCAATTTGCGGGTGTCGGTCACAAGTTCACCGGTCTCGATGGCAGCATCAAACCCTGAACGCCCCGGACTTACACCGTGTTTGCAATAAAAATCTTTCATAAAATCATAAACCACATCGGGTTTTGGAAAAGAGGTAGCAGAATTGTCTAAATATATCATAACTGTATTTTTTTTGAAGTGCAAAGATAAAAATTATTCACCAGAATTATCCCATTTCCTTTTAACTTTTTTAAATATTGATTATGTAGTAAATTAACTGAAATAACTTTTCTTATTCGTGATGAAGTTGTTGCATGATTCGCTTTTTAGAATAGAAAATAATGTAATAATGTTTTTTGGAATTGAATATTTCTAATTAATAAAAGTTATTTTTGCAATTATATTAATACCCGTTTTTTGACTGAAAATATATGCTATGAAAAAAGTAATTTTGGATAAGTTAAAAGGGAAAAAAATTATAATTTTAGGTTTTGGACGTGAAGGAGTCTCTTCCTATACATTTATTCGAAAGCATTTTCCAACAATGCCACTTACGATCGCCGATAAAAGTCCCATTATTAATGTTGATGATATAAAGGATGATTTGAATGTAAATATCATTGCAGGGGAATCTTATGACGATAATCTGAATGAGTATGACCTTATTTTAAAAAGCCCGGGCGTTAGCTTTGCGTACCTAAACTATTTTGTCTCTCCTGAGAAATTAACTTCTCAAACCGACCTCTTTATGAAGGCATTTTCCGGTCAAGTTATTGGGGTAACAGGTACTAAAGGTAAAAGTACTACGGCTTCTCTTATTTTTCATATTCTGAAAAATAATGACTTGGATGTATTCTTGGCAGGCAATATCGGGATCCCTTTTTTTGACATTGTTGATAAGATTAAGAAAAAATCAGTCGTTGTTGCTGAGCTTTCCGCTCATCAGCTTGAATTTATTCACACATCGCCTCATGTAGCTATTTTACTGAATCTCTATCAGGAACATCTCGATCATTTTATTTCTTTCAATAACTACCAGTTGGCAAAGTTGAATATTACCTGTTTCCAACATGAAAATGACATTTTGATTTATAATCAGGATGATTCCTATATTCCAAAATTACTTGCCTCATATCAGTATCAACGGTCTTATCTTCCTTTCAATACGAATGCTGTGGTTGCTACCGGAGCTTATAGAGTAAATAGCACTATTTTTTTAACAAAAGAGGGCGAAATTATATCTGAGTTTGAATTGGGAGAATTGAACAATTTGCCGGGTGTTCATAATTATAATAATATAATGGCTGCAATTTTGGCATGTAAAAGATATGTTCTGTCAGATAATGCTATTTATGAGCAGTTGAAAACATTTAAAGGGTTGGAACATAGAATTGAATTTGTGGGTAAATTTAATGACATACTCTTTTACAATGATAGCATTTCTACCATTCCCGAGGCTACAATTGCTGCAGTTAAAGCTCTGAAGAAAGTGGATACCCTTATTTTGGGAGGATTTGACAGGGGAATTGATTATACTGTATTGCTAGACTTTTTGAGGAATAATCCTATTGCTAATATCGTTTTTATCGGACAGGCAGGGAAACGGATGTTTAATGAATGGAAAAAAGCTAATTTTCCTATGCCCGATAATTTCCTTTTAGAAAATGATTTTACCGAAATTGTTGATTTTGCATATCGATTTACTGCTACAAACAAAATTTGCCTCCTTTCACCTGCTGCAGCAAGCTATGATCAGTTTAAGAATTTCGAAGTCAGAGGCAGATTGTTTAAGGATACTGTTAAAAAATTGAGCAATCCGAATAGTTGAGTTCAGAATTCTTTTAGTACTTTTGCACCCCAAATATTATTCTTATGAAAATTATAAGCATTTTTTTATCTCTCTTTATTTCAATTTTTCTTTTTATTTCTTGCCAAAATACCGATAAAAAGGCTCAGTCCGATCAGGCTGAAGCTAAAACTGCGGTTGAAATGGCTCAGAAAAATGCATCAAAAAGTCAAGTTGCTACTTTAAAGACCGAAGAAAACTTATCAGGAGAAGTGCAGTATCTTACTGAAGAGCAATTTGTTGCCATGATTACTGAAATTGATAATCCAAAAGGGTTTCAGTACAAAGGAACTACTCCTTGTATTGTGGATTTCTATGCAGACTGGTGCAGACCTTGTGTGTCAATGAATCCGATTTTTAAAGAACTAGCGGCACAATATAAGGGGAAGATTATTGTCTATAAAGTTAATATTGACAAGGCCGCTTCCATTGCCGAAGCTTTTGGAATAGAAAGTATTCCTACCATTATTTTTTTCAAGACTAATGCTATGCCTACTGTCATGGTAGGGGCAACCCCTAAAGAAGAGCTTGTTAAAGCTGTTGAATCGGTTCTTCTGAAAAATTAATCCGCCTAAAAACTGCCATTATATTCAAATAAACTTGTTTTGAGAAAATTATTGTTGCTTTTATTATTGTTGTCGGGCGATTTTATACTTTTTGCTCAAAATAAGATTGACTGCTATCAAATAGATTCAATGTTGCTCTCTTACGAGACAAGAATTTCTAAAATTAATACCACTGACCCCGACTTAATACCTCTTCATTATTTTTTTATGCAGGATATTCAGAAAGAATTGGATGTTTTTTCTGAACGGGCAATCCCTTTAATTTCTCAATGTTCTAGTCTTAATTACTATCAGACAGTTTCAAGATTTGACAATATCGCTTTTAATGCAAAGCAAATTTATTTAAATCTGGATTATCTTAAAAATAATGTTGATTCTCTTTTTTATGGAAAGGCTTTGG
>JAEWNB010000094.1 GCA_023392945.1 Bacteroidota bacterium | reverse complement strand
GGTGTTATTTTAGTACATTAATCATTTTTCCTGTTTCTCTTTTTTCTTCACTTTGAATAGCCGTCTATTTTATTATTTTTTTTTTTTGCTGGAATTAAAATATATTAATCGAACTCAGGTTATTAATAATATCTTTTGACATCTTGTATCTCTCTTCTTTTTTATTATTCCATTCTTGATTGTCAAAATCAGTCTTGGGATAATAAGAAACAGAAAAAATCCAAATCAATATAATTTCGACATAGAAAATAGGACTTAATACAACTGTCGGAATAATGGCTAAATATTTTCTATTCTTTTCATTTCCGATTTTAAATTTATTCAAAATCCATTTAGTAAAGAAATAAACTGGTATTGCCAGAATCAATATTATTATGGGTACTTCAGGGCTCATATTAATCCAATATTTCATCAATTGACTGTTTAACAACTCGAATAATTTCTAAAATTAATCGCGCTAATTCTTTGTCTTTACTTTTCACTTTATCAAATGTATCCATTATTCCAGTCACATATAATCTATCGTTGACGGTTATTCCTCCGAGTCCATCTATTTTTTTCACTTTTCTAAAATCTCCTCTTTTATCATCTCAATCAGTTTGCAAGGTGTTTCTAAAATTAGCTACAACTTATTTATAAACCCAATCCTTTTCCCTTTTTATTGCGGATAGCTTCAATATTAGTGGGCTAGCCGTAGTTTTTATTTACCTTATTTACTTGTTTTAGTTAATGCTTTTAATTTTTTCATAAAAGCGCACAAAACTAAGAATTATTCTTTCGATAAAACTTGTTTTTGGTAATTATATTGTAAGAAGTAAATCATTTAAAAAATATAGTTTTCTTTCATCCATTTTATGTTCGAATGAGAGGAATTTTGGGGAAAAATTGCCGGAAAAGAATTTAGTGGCTACTAAAAAAAATTTAGTGACTACTTTTTATAAAAATAGTGGCTACTAATTGAGAATTTAGTGGCTACTTTTTATAAAAATAGTGGCTACTTTTTTAAATTTAGTGGCTACTATTTATAAATTTAGTGGCTATAAAATTGAAACGAGGAAAAATGGTGTATTTGGAGAATAGATTGCTGAATATTTTCACACCTATCCCGTCGGCAGGCGAGTTTTGAGTTTTAAGTGTTAAGTTTTTAGTTTTGGTAAGTTTGGAGAACATTGCCGGAAATGACTGTTCAGAGATGGTCGCATTCCTTCCGGAATGCGATGATTTTTTCGGAATCTCAATGCTACCAAGCTGTATTCCCTTCCGGGAATAATTGCCGATAATCTCTTCTGCCACGTATTTCCCGGCAATGTTCTGCGAACTTGCCGGGAATCAGTAGAGACGCAAGATTTTGCGTCTCTACGAACGAACCAATCTACAAATAATTACGGTTCGCAACACGACCACCCCGTCATCAGGTGAATTATGTTTAAATGGATTTTTGTAAATTCTTCTTGATTCTTGAAAAATCTCGAAGTTTCAAGAAGTTTTATTGTTCAATCAATCAAAATATAGGGGAACAAAAGATTTTAACATTGATGATTATCAATTATTTAAAGGAGTTCAGACAAAAGTACTAAAAAATTATAATATCATAGAATTGAGTGAGCGGACAATCCGAGTTTTGCACACGCCCAACAAGCCGGGGCGGCCAAAAGAAAAAGATCATCCTTATTAATTTACAGCTATATGAGATAAAAAATAAAAAATGATTTCCATAAAAGAAAATAATTTTAACTTTGCAACTTTCAAAAAAGAAACCTAAACCCGATACTCAATAAATGGCAAAATCCAAATCTCAGTTTTTCTGTAGAAATTGCGGGGCACAGTCAACTCAATGGATGGGCAGATGTCCCTCGTGCGGGGAATGGAATAGTTTTGAAGAGGAGGTGATTGAGCGTCCGGAAAGCACCAAAGGTCGTGCCATTGCCAATCCGATTCAATCGATACCTAAGCTTATTGATGAGATATCCCTGCTCGAAATTCCACGCCTCAGTTCCGGTTTTCAGGAACTTGACACGGTGCTGGGAGGGGGTATCGTGGCCGGTTCTATTGTGCTGCTTGGCGGCGAACCGGGTATCGGAAAATCAACACTGTTGCTCCAGATGGCGCTTGCCATGAAGAAAGTGAAAGTGCTTTATATTTCGGGTGAAGAAAGTGACAACCAGTTGAAGATGCGTTCCGAAAGACTCTCGCCTGCCACTCGCAATAAGGAATGTTATATCCTCACCGAGACCAATACCCAGGAGATTTTCAAGCATGTTCAAAATCTGAAACCGGATTTGCTGATTGTGGATTCCATTCAGACTTTGCAGAGCAACCTGCTCGATTCGGCAGGAGGTTCGATATCGCAGATAAAAGAGTGTGCCGCCGAATTTCAGCATCTGGCAAAAAGTACTGCCATTCCTGTCTTTTTGATCGGACATATTACCAAAGACGGCTCCTTAGCGGGTCCTAAAATACTGGAACATATTGTAGATACGGTTTTGCAGTTTGAAGGCGACCAACATTACGGCTACCGGATTGTAAGGTGTATCAAAAACCGATTTGGCTCTACCTCGGAGTTGGGCATTTTTGAGATGACAGGTGAAGGACTTAGAGAGGTTCGCAACCCCTCCGAGATCCTGATTTCGCAAAGAGATGAGGATTTCAGTGGCAGTGCCATTGCCGCCATCCTTGAAGGCAACCGCCCGATTATGATTGAAACACAAGCACTGGTTAGCTCGGCAGTTTACGGCATGCCACAACGTTCCGCTACGGGCTACGACTTGCGACGAATGAATATGCTTCTGGCGGTACTGGAGAAACGGTGTCAGTTTAAGCTGGGAGCCAAGGATGTGTTTCTGAATATTGCAGGGGGCATCCATGTGGAGGACACGGCTATCAATCTCGCCATTGTGGCTGCCATTCTGTCGTCGGCCACCGACATTGCCATTGACACCAAGACTTGCTTTGCCGGAGAGATGGGCCTGAGCGGCGAAATCAGACCGGTGACGCGGATTGAGCAACGCATTGCCGAAGCCGACAAGCTGGGCTTCAGCAGAATGTTTCTTTCCAAATACAATCTCAAGGGAATCAAAAGGGATCATCTTTCCATTAAGCTGATTCCCATCGGAAAAGTAGAGGAGATTTTTAATCAGTTATTTGAATAACAATTTTTTACCAATATAATTTCTCAATAAAAAAACATATTAATATGGAAAACAAAAGTACCTTTCAACCTTTCGTGTCGGCAGAGACCAACATGAAAGAATTCACATTCAGAGCCTTGTTCATCGGGCTTATTCTGGCTGTTGTCCTGGGAGCTGCCAATGCCTATCTCGGTTTAAAAGCGGGGATGACCATTGCTGCCACCTATCCGGCTGCCGTTATTGGAATGGCTGTTTTAAGATTTTTCAAAGGGAGCATTCTGGAAGAAAATTTCACCCGTACTGTCGGCTCTATTGGTGAGTCGGTTGCTGCCGGGGCAATCTTCACGCTGCCTGCTTTTTACATTTCAGGTGTTTGGAGCGGAGAGGAATTTTCTTCTATCAACAGTTATCTCATTGCTTCTCTAATCCTTATCGTCGGCGGTATCTTAGGCGTTTTGTTTGTCGCCCTGCTCCGTCGCGTTATGGTAGAAGACAAGGATTTACCGTTTCCGGAAAGCGTAGCTGCTGCCGAAATTCACAAGAGCGGACGTAACAGTTCAGGCGGATCCAAATATCTGGTACTCGCCATGTTGGGTGGAGCCCTTGTAAGTGCTGCCGGCTCTTTAAAACTTTTTGCCATCGGCTTTAAGACATTCCTCACTACCGGTTTTGCCACGCTGACCAGCGGACATACTGTCAAAGGAGGTTTTCTTGCCGCCGGACCAAACATCAGCCCTGCCTTTCTGGGTGTAGGTTACATCATCGGACCCCGTTTGGCTTCTCTCAACTTTAGCGGAGCGCTCATCGCCTGGGGATTGCTGGTACCACTGTTGCTGGCTATTTTCGGTCCTACTTACATTGCCGACCTTGCCGCCAAGAACAACATTGCCGATCCTGAATCTGTTGAAGCCGGCATTCTTGCTGCCAACACCGTTTGGCAATCTATTGTCCGAATCGTAGCCATTGGAGGAATGTTGCTTGCTGCATGTTTCACTTTATATCGTATGCGTGAAAGCCTTGCCACCGGTTTAGGTCGTTCTGTAAAGGATTTAAAACGCGCTGCAGGTGCTGCTTCAGAAAATGTACCCCGTACAGAAAAAGATTTAAAAGCAACCTGGATATTAATCGGCATCTGTTTGGCTGCCGTTGCCACCTTCTGTATCACTTTCTTCATCTTCAAAACTTCTTTGCTTGTCGGCATCGTCGCCGCAACCATCATGATTGTGCTGGCCTTTTTCTTTGCCGCCGTTTCAGGATATCTTGTCGGCATCATCGGTTCCAGCAACAATCCTATCAGCGGACTCACCATTACCGCTTTGGTAATCACGGCACTCATTCTTGTTTTATGTGGTGTTAACAGCGAGAGCGGCGGAGTAGCTGCTGTTTTGGGCATTGCCGCCATTGTCTGCGTTGCAGCTGCTGTAGGCGGTGAGATGTTTCAGGATTTAAAAGCCGGACATATTCTCGGCGGTACCCCCTGGAAGATGCAGATTGGAGATATTATCGGAGTGGTAATTGCCGGATTTGTCATGTTCGGAGTATTGATTATCCTAAATCAGGCCGACATTATTATGGGTGCCAGCGAAGGCTATCAGGGTGGTTTCGGAAGCGATGCCCTCCCTGCTCCTCAGGCTTTCCTGATGTCGGTATTGGCACAAGCAGTGGTTAACAACACCATGACCTGGATATTGATTATTGCCGGGATGCTCCTCTGTCTTGCCCTAATCCTGATGGGTGTCAAAAGCCCGATGTTGATTTTTGTCGGAATGTATTTACCGCTCACCACCGTATTTGCCATCTTCACCGGTGGTCTTATCAAAGGGTTGTTGGATATGTACACCAAGAAAAAGAATTTTAACGAAACACAACTTGCCATGTCAGAAAACACCGGTATTTTGTTAGCTTCGGGTATGATTGCCGGCGAAGCCCTCATGGGTTTGATCGTGGCCATATTTGCCCTTTTCGGAATTCTCTTCTCCGATCTTATCCCGATGGAAAATCCATCTTATCTGATAGGACTTGCCATTTTGGTTGTCATTGCTTTTGCACTGGTAAGAATTCCTTTGAAAAGATCTCAAAAAATATAAACTGACCATTTCCATTATCGACAATGAAAAAGAAAGAAAAAGAGAAAAACCTCTTCGAGATGATTCCTCAGCCCAATGAAAATATCAGGACTGAACTTTGCGACAACGGGAATATTCAACTTGTCTTTCCCCGATTCAAGAGCAAGTTTATGATGAAATATTTTGTTCCTAAAAACAAAAAGCCAAATATTTATATCAATTTGGAAGAACATGGCACGGCAGTGTGGAATCTTATTGACGGAAAACGCACCGTAAAAGAGATTGCCGAACTGCTGGCAGACCATTTCAACAATGAGGAGAACTATCAGTACAGAGTTTCAACCTACATGACACAACTCTACCGAAGTGGTTTTATCAAATTTGCCGAATAAAGGATAAAATATCATGATTTATCACCAAAGAGAGCCGCTATAACGGCTCTCTTTTTTTTATTTTTTACTTGTTCTGTAAGTATTTTCGCAAAGTCGGATTTTATTCATAAGCATCCGTTGCAAAAGCAAACAGGAAGTCTCTTTCATAACCTTATTTCTTATCCATGTAATAATCAATCGGATAAATATTAGCATTAAGTTCACGTGGTTTCACCATTTTTACTTCACCTAAAAAATTATATATGGGAAGGTCGGCTTTCATCCATTCTTCCAGTCCGACATGAGATTTTACATTTTTATAGCCCATTCGCTGGAGGGTTTTAACTACCAAAGCTGAACGATTTCCTTTTTGGCAGTAAACAATTATTTCTGCGTTGGGTTCCCGTAATGTGCGAGCCAGCGTAAATTCAGCAACTCCTCTGTCCACCCAGGTTGCCCCTTTAAGATGGCCGGCATCATATTCTTCTTTTGTGCGTACATCAAGTAAAACAAGCTTGGGATTAGCATTTATACGTTTTATCAGTTCTTCGTTGCCAATAAATTCCACTCCCTCACGTGCATCTTTTATCAATTGCGCAATGGTCATGAGTGACTGGTCGGAACCGTTCTTGGCTTTACTCTCATCTTTCTGTGTCCGAATAACATTTCCCCTAATTGACAACGTCACTTTGCTTTCGTCGGAATTATTGCTCACCGTAATGGTTTTATTGAAGTTCCCGATTCTGTTTGCCGGATTATAGGTCACGGTAACAACCCCTTTTTGCCCGGAGCTATGGGTGTTTTGCTCCATTCTGATACCGTACAACCACAGGAGGTGCGCACATCCGTAATCAACAGATCTGCCTTTCCGGTATTGGTTACTTGATACGTATGACTTACTTTTCCGTCGGCTTCGTTAATAGTTCCAAAATCGTATGTGGTTTCGGAAAATTTAATGACAGGTTTAGGAGACGGATTCTCATTTGATGTTTGCGCGAAAGCAAACGCACAAACATTCACAAAACACAACACAAATAAAAGCTTTTTCATGATAATTAATTTTGGTTTGGTAATTAAATTGATTTATAAAAGTATCAGTTTATAATTTTCTGATAGCATGAACAATATCGCCCATTTGCCGAACGGTATAGTCTATATCTTCTTCGGTGTTGTGATATCCCAGACTTATTCGCAAGGTGGATTGCAACAGATTTTTCTCCACTCCGATTGCCTGAAGCACATGGGAAAGGGAACCCGAATTGCAGGCAGCTCCCGAAGAGACGGATATGCCCTTTGCATCCAGACACACCAGCAGCGTTTCGGCATCTACCCCCTCAATAGACATGTTAACGGTTTGCGAAAGGCAATGCTCCGGATTTCCATTAATTTGAATATGGTCGATAGAAGAAAATAATCCTTCGTTCAGTTTTGCTTTCAGCATTTTCAGTTTAGTATTCCATTTTTCACCATCGCGCATTACCACTTCGGCTGCTTTGCCCAATCCTATGATGCCCGGGATATTTTCAGTTCCGCCCCGTCTGCCGGCTTCTTGTTTGCCGCCAAGGTTTAACGGCGTAAAAAGAGAGCCGTTTTTTACATACAAACCTGAGTTCGATTATTAATCATCAAGTAATCAATAAATTAAAGAGTTAAAAAGAGTTAAAAAAATAGGTTATATCATAGAATTTTTGTACTTTTGTAGCTGATAACCAAACAATTAACATCAATTCTATGAGTATAACCGATGACAAAATTACAGAAATTTTTTATTTGGCAGATGACTTTTGCAAAAAATTCTATTCATTTCTTGATAACCAATCCTTAACTGATAATACCAGAAAAAAGATTGTAAGAAAGAAGCCAATATTATCCCACAGTGAAATCATTACTATCATGATTATGTTTCATTATGGGGCATTTAGAAATTTCAAGCATTTTTATCTGTTATATGTTCAAAAACATTTACAATCTTATTTTCCTAAAACAGTATCCTACAATCGTTTCGTAGAACTTATGCAAAAAGAGACACTTGCACTGACACTATTAATTCAGATGTGCTGTTTGGGAGAGAGTACCGGTATATCATACGTTGATTCAACCCCAATACGTGTCTGTAAAAACAAACGTATTAAAAGCAATAAAGTTTTTAAAGGATTGGCGGAAGTAGGAAAAAGTACAATGGGATGGTTTTATGGTTTTAAGTTACACCTCATAATCAATGATAAAGGAGAAATTCTTAATTTTGTGATTACTCCCGGAAATACGGATGATAGAGAACCGTTGAAAAATAAAAATTTTATCGAAAAAATCAGAGATAAACTATATGCCGATAAAGGCTACATTAGCCGGAAACTGACGGAATTGCTATTTGTTGATGGAATCCATTTAATCACAGGTATTAGAAATAATATGAAAAACACACTTATGGAATTGAAAGACAGAATATTGCTAAGAAAGCGTTCGGTAATAGAAACAGTTAATGATGAGTTAAAAAATATTTGTCAAATAGAACATTCACGCCACAGATCTTTTACTAACTTTATTACCAACTTGCTTGCCGGAATTGCTGCCTATTGTTTCTTTCCAAAAAAACCTGCCATCCATTTTGATATAGAAAATAGCAATCAATTGGTGTTATTTTAGTACATTAATCATTTTTCCTGTTTCTCTTTTTTCTTCACTTTGAATAGCCGTCTATTTTATTATTTTTTTTTTTTGCTGGAATTAAAATATATTAATCGAACTCAGGTTA
>JAEWNB010000047.1 GCA_023392945.1 Bacteroidota bacterium | reverse complement strand
GCTTTGAGTTGCACTGACTAATTCTGCATAAGTAGAGGTATCCATTCCGTAGAAACAAGGATGACGCATAGGAGGACAGCCAATTCGAACATGTATTTCAGAAGCTCCGGCTTCTCGCAACATTTTGACAATTCTTTTGGAAGTAGTTCCCCGCACAATTGAATCGTCAATAAGAATCACCTTTTTCCCACTTACCAAAGATCTGACAGGGCTTAGTTTAAGACGAACTCCCTTTTCACGAAGTTCTTGTGAGGGCTGAATAAAGGTTCTTCCTACATACTTGTTTTTAATAAGTCCCATTTCATATGGAATTCCACTTTCTTCTGCATAACCGATTGCGGCAGAAGTTGAAGAATCAGGAACTCCAATGACGATATCTGCATCAACAGGATATTTTTTTGCTAGAATTTTGCCACATTTTTTGCGAAAAGTATGAACATTCATCCCTTCAATGTCGCTGTCAGGGCGTGAAAAATAGACCAATTCCATGGAACACATTTTATGTGAAATATCTCCGGAAAAAGTGTATGATTTCATTTCTTCACCTTGTTCAAGGATCAAAAGTTCTGCAGGTTGAATATCTCTTATAAAAGTAGCTCCGATAGCTTCCATTGCGCAAGTTTCGCTGGAAATTACATACCCTCCGTTCAGTTTTCCAAGAGATAAGGGGCGTAATCCGTTTTTATCGCGACAAACATAAAGTTTAGTTTTTGTCATAAGCAAAAAGGCATAAGCTCCTTCAATCATAGTTAGTGCTTCAATGAGAACGGCCAAGCGGTCTTTTCTGAGGTCCATTTTAATGAGATGGGCTAAAATTTCGGTATCAGAAGTAGATTGAAAAATGGAACCTTGAGATTCAAGCATGTCTTTCAAACCTCTTGAATTTACAATATTTCCGTTATGACAAAGGGCAAAATCGCCGGTATGATGGCGAAACAGAAAAGGTTGTACGTTATCAATACCGCCACCACCGGCAGTAGAATAACGGACATGGCCGATAGCACAATTCCCTTTCAGATTAGACAGTTTCTTTTCGGAAAAAATTTCTGTAACCAGTCCTTCTCCACGTTCACGATACATTTCCATTCCGCATGTGGTTGCAATGCCACACCCTTCCTGTCCTCGATGCTGCAAAGCATGGAGTCCGTAGTAGGTTAGATCGGCAGCATTTTCACAATTAAAAACGCCAAAAACACCGCACTCTTCATTGATATTTCCCGGAAAATATTGTATTTTTTTCATAACTGTTGATATTATTCTTTTTCAAGCCGATCTAAAACTTCCTTATAAGCTTCTTCAATATTTCCCAAATCTCTCCTGAATCGGTCTTTATCTAATTTGTAGTGCGTTTTTTTGTCCCAAAAACGGGCAGTGTCAGGTGAAATTTCATCTGCAAGCAGAATATTTCCATCTTTATCACGACCATATTCAACTTTAAAATCAACCACTGTGATGCCAACTCTGTCAAACATCTCAACTAATAAATCATTGATTCGGGCAGTTAATGAATAAAGAACCTTTAATTCTTCTGCGTTTACAAGTCCTAATGCAAGAGCATGAGTATCATTAATGAAAGGATCTCTGAGTTCATCATTTTTGTAACAAATTTCATAGATGGTATTTCCCAGAATAGTGCCTTCTTCAAGATCAAGCCGACGGGCGAGTGTTCCTGCAACTACATTACGTACAATAAATTCTATCGGAATTACTTTTACTTTTTTGCAAAGTTGATTCCGATCATCCAAGCGTTTGATAAAGTGAGTTTTGATCCCTTCTTTTTCCAGTTTTTTATAAATGATTTCAGTTATTCTATTATTAAAAACTCCTTTATTATGAATGGATTTTCTTTTGACCCCATTGTATGCTGAAGCATCATCCTTGTATAAGATTATGACCATGTCGGGATCATCAGAAGTGTATAATTGCTTTGCTTTTCCGTCAAATAAAAAATCTCGTTTTTCCATTCTAAGCTAAATTAATTAATGCTCATTTTTTTGTTTGCAAAGAAATAAGACATCATCTTTTATTATATTTTTTTATTAGTCAAATAATTAACTGCATTCGTAAAAATATCTTGTACTTTATTTCCTGTAATATTTTTATAAAGATTTTCTCCTTTTCTTTCGCTATGCCCCATTTTACCAAGAATTTTTCCACATTTAGAAACAATTCCTTCAATGGCATAGTATGAACCGTTAGGGTTGTGTTTTTTATCCATTGACGGATTTCCTTCAAAGTCACAATATTGAAAAGCAATTTGTCCATTATGAAAAAGTTCTTCTGCCAATTCTTTATCGACAACAAATTTTCCTTCTCCATGGCTAATAGCGACCTGATGGATCTCGCCAATCTTAAAAGAGCTGAGCCATGGCGAATTTGTAGAATTCACAACTGTTTTGGTAATATGAGAAACATGTCGGTTGATATCGTTTCGGGTAAGAGTAGGGGAGTTCGGAGTTACATCGCCAATTTTTCCATAAGGGAGTAAACCTGATTTTATCAAAGCCTGAAATCCATTACAAATTCCGACAATCAGGTAGTTTTTTGCAAGTAAACGTTCAATAGCTGCTTTAATGACAGCATTATTTAGGACATTTGCGATAAATTTTCCGCTTCCGTCAGGTTCATCACCCAAGCTGAACCCCCCGCTAAGTGCTAAAATATGACTTCTGTCTATCAGTCGATCCATTTCATCAATGGATTCATTTATTTCTTTTTCATTCAGATTCCGAAAAACAAAAATTGTTGTGTTGGCACCGGCATCTTCAAAGGCTTTGGCTGTGTCATAATCACAGTTTGTTCCCGGAAATACAGGAATTAATACTTCAACTTTTTCAATTTTCTCTGAACATTTAATTTGTGAATCTGAAATGACTTTTTGAGTCGGAATGTTCGGAATATTAAAATTACTATTTTTATTTTCCGGGTAGATAGCTTCAAAAGTATTTCTCCAAGCATTCAAACATCTTTCTTTATTAATAACTTCACTGTTGATAATGAACTTTTCAGACACTTTCCCCAAAAGAATCGCATTTTCAGAATCTAATTTTTCAGTAGATTCAACGACAAAACTACCGTATCCATAATCAAATAGGGATTCATTTGTTTGAATATCAAATCCGAGATTATTACCCCAGCTCATTTTTGTCAAAGCTTCAATCACTCCTCCAAATTCAATAGTAAAAGCTGAAATAATGATCTTATCTTTTATTTTTTTATGAATAAAATCAAAATTAGCAATAAGTTGTTGTGTATTAGGTTTGAAATAAGTTGGATTATGTTTTATAAGGTAAATGTAATTTTCTGGTTTTTTAAATTCCGGAGAGATAATATCCAAAGCATTTGCAGTCGTTACAGCAAAAGAAATCAAAGTGGGAGGTACATTTAGTTTTTTGAAAGTTCCACTCATAGAATCTTTTCCCCCGATCGCAGGGAGATGAAATTCATTTTGCATGAATATTGCACCCAGAAGGGCGGCAAAAGGTTTCCCCCATTTTGTTTCATCATTCCCTAATTTTTCAAAATATTCCTGAAAAGTGAAACGGATTTTTTTATAATCTCCGCCGACAGCCACTACTTTTGAAATAGATTCTAATATGGCATAGATAGCTCCATGGAAAGGAGATTTTGTAGAAATAAAGGGATTAAAGCCGAAAGTCATGATGCTTGCGGTATTTGTTTTTCCATGACGAACGGGTAATTTTTGAACACTTGCCTGTGTTTCGGTAAGTTGAAACTTGCCTCCATAAGGCATAAGAATTGTAGATGCCCCGATTGTAGAATCAAACATTTCAATCATTCCCTTTTGAGAGGCCACATTTAAGTCACTAAGTCTGTTACAGATTTTTTCTTCCAAAACATCTCCTTTTACCGCGAGAGGTTCTAGAATATTATCCGGAATAGGATTGACAGTGACGTTTACTTTCTGTCGTATACCGTTTGTATTGATAAAATCTCTCGAAAGATTAACAATGTCGGTTCCTTTCCAAGTCATTTTTAGTCGGTTGTCATCGGTTACCTTTGCAATGACAGTAGCTTCAATATTCTCTTTTTTGCAAAATTCAAAAAATTTATCTTTATTATCAGGAGCAACAACCACACTCATTCTTTCCTGAGATTCGCTAATAGCAATCTCGGTACCATTTAGACCTTTGTATTTAGTAGGGACTGCGTCAAGATTAATGATAAGACCATCTGCAAGTTCTCCAATAGCAACACTTACTCCTCCGGCACCAAAATCATTAGATCTTTTAATGAGGGAAGTTACTTCCGGATTTCGAAAAAGGTGTTGAATTTTACGTTCTTCGGGGGCATTTCCTTTTTGAACTTCAGCAGTACAAATTTCGAGGGAACTTTCATTATGTTCTTTTGAAGATCCGGTTGCACCTCCAATACCGTCACGTCCGGTTCTGCCGCCGAACATAATGATGATATCTCCGGGAAGAGGTTTTTCCCGTTTGACTGAGCTGGCAGGGGCTGCGCCAATAACGGCACCTACCTCCATTCTTTTAGCTTTATAACCATCATGATAGATCTCTCTAACATGAGTAGTTGCCAGTCCGATTTGATTGCCATAGGAAGAATAACCTAAGGCTGCTTTTTTGGAAATCACACGTTGAGGTAGTTTCCCTTCTATAGTTTTATCAATCGATTCAGTGATATTGGCGGCTCCTGTAACACGCATAGCCTGATATACATAACTTCTGCCACTAAGCGGGTCGCGTATAGCTCCACCGATGCAGGTTGAAGCTCCTCCGAAAGGTTCTATTTCAGTGGGATGATTATGAGTTTCATTCTTAAACATCAGCAACCATTTTTCTATTTTGCCATCAACGTCAACATCAATATAAATGCTACAGGCATTAATTTCATCAGAAATTTCCAAATCCTCTAAATTCCCCTGTTTGCGTTCATTTTTTCCGCAAATGGTAGCCATATCCATAAGTGATAAAGGTTTTTTGCCTCCGTGAACATTATTTCTCAGCTGTATGTATTGATAGAAAGCCTCTTGTAATTGATTATTGAAAGCAGAAGGAGTAAAAGTAATATTTTCTAATTCTGTTTCAAAAGTTGTATGTCTGCAATGGTCACTCCAATAAGTGTCCAGCATTTTTATTTCTGTCTCAGTAGGATTTCTTTTCTCAGTGTTTTTAAAGTAATTCTGAACGAAGAGGATATCATCCAAAGACATAGCCAAAGAGAGTTCTTTTCTGAAATTTTCAATTTCCCTTGCAGAAAAATCTATAAATTCATTATAAACCGGAACATCCCCAACCAGAACTTTTTCAGAAAGGTCTAAAAAAGACAAATCTTTTTCACGTGCTTCAACTTCATTTATGCAGTATTTTTTGATACGATTCAGATCATGAGAACTTATTTTATCGGTAAATACTATTAATCGGGCACTTTTTATAACTGCTTCGGTTTTAGGATTAAGAAGTGAAAGGCACTGCATGGCACTGTCTGCACGTTGGTCAAATTGACCGGGTAAATATTCAATAGCAAAGTATTTAAGTCCGGAAAAGTCAAAGTCTTCATATAGATTATCAGTAACAGGTTCAGAGAAGATACTTACTTTTGCTTTATCCAATAATTCAGAATCAATATTAAAAATATCATAGACATTAAGGAGTCTTAAATTTTGGATATTTAAATTGAGATTTGTATTCAAATCGTTTAGTAAACTTTGAGCTTCGACTTGAAAAAGTGCCTTTTTTTCAACAAAAAGGCGAACATTAAAGTTGTTGGTCATTGGTTTAAAATTGCCCTGCAAAAATATATAAAATGTTGAGTAATTAAGTTAGTTTTTTTCAGAATTATTCGGATTCAGGATATTCTTCTTCAAGTTGAATGCTAAAATATTTACTTACAAATTTTCTTTGTTGAGTTTTGTTGCCTAATTTGTATGTAAAAGAAGGTAATCCGTCGCCAGATTTTATAGTCTTATTTTTGGCTTTTACACTCATGATGGCTTCAACAAATTTCTTTTCAGAGGAATAGCCATACATGCTATTATTTTCGAATTGGAAGAAAAAGAACATGTTATCAAATTCGAAATAGATATAAAGTCTGTTTCGCGAACCTCTTTTCTCAATTACAATTCTTCCGGGAACAATTTTATAAACTTGCTTACTGCCACAGACAATAAGAGGTAACTCTTTTTGAGAGACAAAGGCACTATTTTCTTTATCCCAAATAAAGTCAATTTTTGAGAAAAGAAATTGTACTTGTAATTTTTCAGGTAATTTTTTTGTCTGACCTCCTGACGCAAGTTCCTTGCTGAATTTAGCGTACCCATCTTCCCCAAGTATGTTAATGAGGGCCATTTCGTATGAGTCATCATTAGAAATGTCAACGAAATTTAATGTTTCTGATTTTTCTAATGCATTGTTCATAATTTTCATTGATTCATCATTGAAAAAGAAATCAATAGAAGTGGTGAGATGCATTATTGCAGAGTCAGCTCTCATGTAATTTGTTATAGATCCATTAGTTATAAATTCAATTCTTCCGAGTTTGGTTCCCATGTCAATGGCACCTTCCCCTGTAGAAATGCAATTGTAATCATCTAAGGATAAAATATTGCCTGGGACAGAAGAATCTTTAAGTTTTTCCATCGAAGCTGCTTTAAAAGCATGAGCCTCTTTATCGTAGGTGATAAATCCGAAAACAGAAATATATTCTGCATCGTTGAATTGATCTTTTGCTGCACCAAAGCAAGTATAGATGCGCCCATCTCTGTTTCTGGAAGCTATGGCTACAACAGCTTTTCGGTCAGCCACATCTTTGCTCCTATTATGAATTTCAATGAAGATATTATTAGGGTCAACCTGTTGGATGATGACAAGGCGTGCATATTTAACAGTGTCACAATCATGAATCAATTCAACTCCACCCGCAAAAGTAAGGAATGGCTGATCACTGTGCAATTCAGCTCTTCCATCAAATCCAAAATGAGGGCTAAGTTTAAAGTCTTTATCCTTTGGAATGAGAGCACCACCTTGCGTGGTTTTATAAAACCAAACAGTATCAAAATGCAATGTTTGGACACTTTTATTTTCATCTATATAGTCGTAATCTCCGGAACCTTTGAAGTCTGCCCCGGTTATTATTTTAGCATTGCAATTGTACAATTCATGATATTTATTAACCCTTCCTGCTAAAATTCTGGATTGAGTAAAGGAACCTATTTCAGCCTTTTCATAGATGATAACCTCTCCATCGTGTGGGATGATTGCAGCATCTCCAACGTTGATAAATCTGACACCGTGTGCTTTAATAGTATTTTTGGAAAAGTCGAATTCTGCATTTAAAGCATTGAATTTTAAATCTTTTTTCCCTGGATCAGTGGCAATAAGTTCATTGCCCTCACTTTTCATATCAACTAATTCTCGGGAAGGAGTATTGTTGATGTCAACATTCTTGTATGGATCATCCCAATTAAAGCGGATTATATTTTCGTCAATCGGCTCCCATTCGAATCGTGAAGCATTAGTTTTAAACTGGTTTTTTACAAAGACAACTTCAGAAACATCGCCATTGGAAATGAAGACCCCTTTTCTGGTTTTAAAATCAATATAGGAATTGTAATTATCGGTCGTAAATGCAAAATCCGTCGAATTAAGGTCGTAAATTCGAAGGTTCGCAGTATCGGAAAGCAATTCATGATGTTTAAAACGGAATAATTCTGAAGTAAGGTCGGCACGTTTAAATTTAACAACTCCGCTGCCGAACATGCCTGATGGGGTTAATTTTGAGAAACCGGTAAGTTCGGTTTCATCGAATATAGCCATTGGAAACTGCAAAGTATGAATAAACATTTGGTCCTTATACGGCTCCCAATGAATATAGGCATCCTTTACTACTGCATGTGGAAATTCTATTCCCTCCTGTTGTTCAGTTACTTCGTGGGTCCTTACGCTTCCATTTAAGGAATCCAGATAAAAAACGATACTGTCAGAAGTCGTAATAGAAGTAAGATATTCAATAGTGCCGTTTCCTCGAAGTCCCCGATTACTTAAATCAATGCGGTTATAATATTGACCTTTTCCCTCATACATTGGAAGTCCGGAAGCATCTGTAAAATATTCAAATCCAAGAGAAAAGTCAGGTCTGGTGACCAAAGGTTGATGAATATCAGGAAAAATTCCTCCTGAAACCAAATATCCTTTGAATCTCATGGAGTCAGGTTCAAAATTATCCAAATTAACAACTCTAAATACATCAACAAGATAATAAAAACGATCTCTTTTGTAAGCTCTGTTTAAAGTAAAAGGATGATCATAAAAAACTTTTCCCCCTTTTCGACTCTCAAAAATCGGATAATCGGGATAATCAACCCTTCCCGATTTATTACCCGGAACATCAATATAGAGGGTGCCTGCTAATTCTTCAATACAACTTGTAACTTTCCGCAGTTTGTAATCTCCATACATATTTTGAGGTCCATTTTTGTCTTCTACATACATTAGTAATGAATCAATAATATCCATTTCAACAGTAAATTTGTCATAATTAAACTTACAGTTATGAGTGACAAAATCAAACAATCCTGCCACAATTCTTCCGGAGAAAACCATATCCCTGTTTTTTTTGACAATAACAGTCTCATTTTTGGGGTAAACATTTACAATCTGAGCATCGCTTAAAACGAAAAATTCACAACTGGAAATTTTTAAATCATTAGTTAGCAAATCTAGCGAAGCGTAATGATTTTTAGACTCAAGTACAATATTGTCATAGTCTTTTTTCCCGATATCATTATTCAGATACTGGGCAATTTTTTTTCTATAATGAATTTCATCGTTATAAATATCATATTCAATAAATCCTTGTGCGGCAAGTTCAATGAGCATTCTTTTGATGTCATTTTCTGATCGTTTGAAGTGTGCTACCACACGTTGTAATGGAATTTTTTCAAATTTATAAATTTGAAAAAGTTCCCAAAGTGTAAATATGGGATTTACTTCATTATATCCCAGAATATCTTTCATCACAGTATAATTGAAGTAATTCTGTGACTCAAAAATGGCTGAACTTTCACTTTGATTTCCAACAATTGGTTTAAATTCAATTCTTTCTTCATCAGTTTTCCAGAAAATTGATTCAGCAGTAATATCAAGTTTGTGATAGGAATCAAAAAAAGGAGTTCTTCCAATTCCATTTTTAGGTCTTGAAATAAGCAACTCTTTTGTAAGTTCAGTATATTTAAGATTTGAAGCAGGGTGATAAATAGAATCATTTTCTACGTATATTCTTACTTTAGCTTCATCGGAAAGAATACTTTCAGTCTTGAACAAAAAACTTTTTGACTCTGCAAATACAATAATTTTGTTTTTTTTCTTGATATATAATTTTGCCAGATTTGTTCCATCAGAAGCCCCCATTATTGAGGATCCATGCATTTCAAATCCCCCAATGTAATCAACATTATCATAAATTTCCGGGATAGAAATGTAATTGTCATAACTTTTAAACCTGGGATAAGTGGCTTTGTCCTCATCTGATGCCAGAAAAGCCTTGTCCTCAACTATTCCTTTTATTGGATTTGAAAATAGTTCAGGATAATATAAAAGGGCGTTCTCAGCTGACATTTTTGGGAATCGGATATCAATAAAATAATCTGACAATTTGGCCTTAACCTGGTGTCCGATGCCGGCACGATCCCAAAAGATTTCACCGCCTTTGCCTTCCCATTTTAATGAAGAAGGATAATAAAGCCCCTTTGTCCCGACTATGGTAAGACTGTCCTGTTTTGATGATCCGACTAAATTAATTTCAGCAAATTCTATATATGGTTCTCGGTCAATCCCTAATTTTACTGCATCTCCTAAAACTTTCCAGGTAGTATTGGCCTCATCAAAAAGTATATTTTGAGTGAAGAAAATAGCATAAATGTTCATTTTTTTATGAAAAGAAGTAGCATCATTTTCTACATGAAACAGAATAATTTTTGTCCATTCATCATTATATTCTGCCAAACTGTTGTTGATAAAAGAAATATAGGCATCAATGTATGATTTGAATTGAGGAAAAGGTCTCATTTTATTCTTCAGCATTATATTGGAAGTATTAATAAAATCTTCCTGCATATCGCTGCTCAGCCATGGACTGTTCCAAAATTCCGTAAATTTTTCAACCATCACATCGCCTTCTTTTTTTCTGTCTTCAGGGGCAGTGGAAAAAAAGGTTTTCATCTCTTCTATTGTTAAGGAAGGATTTGTAGAAAAAGAAGTAAACCTTTGTGCAGAAACGATAGATGAAAAAAGCACAAGACAAATCAGGAAAAATAAACGCTTCATTGGCTGCTGTTTTAAACGGCAGCAAAGATACAAATTATAAAATAAACCATCATTATACTTTGATGAATTTGGCTGCTGCCCAATGATTATTTTCTTTGAAATGAATAAGCTTTATTTGAAACTCCAGACACCTTTTTTCAAGAATATTTAAATCATTTTCAATATAAAATCCACTAAGAAATAACAGACCGTTTTTTTCTAAACAAGAGGAATAAATGGGGATATCTTCATATAAAATATTGCGATTAATATTGGCAAATATGATGTCAAATTGAGAATTTTTTATAACAGAAGCATCTCCAAGTTTAACCTGAATTGATTCTGCATTATTGCGAAAATTGTTTTCGATATTATTTTGATATGCCCATTCGTCATTGTCAACGGCTAATATTGGATAAGCTCCTTTTTTATGAGCAAGAATGGCCAGAATTCCCGTTCCCGATCCCATATCTAAAAGACTTTTTCCTTTAACTTCTTCTTCCAGTAAAAATTCTATCATCATAGAAGTGGTCTCATGATGAGCTGTTCCAAATGACATTTTAGGCTCTATTACAAGGTCATATTCAATATCGGGACGTGCCTGGTGAAATGGGGCATGAATAAAACAACGATTGGCAATCAGAACCGGGGAATAGTTTAATTCCCATATTGTATTCCAGTCCTGACTTTCAATTTTTGAAACCGAGTATTTTATTTTAACATTAAAAGTATGATCTTCTAATATTTTCTTGAATGTTATAGGATTATAAAGATTTTCGGCAATATAAGCCAAAAGGATATTTTCGTCATTGCCATCCATAAAACTCTCACATCCGGCATCTGCCAAAATGGATGTAAAGACCTCCTTCCAGGGTTCACTATTGTCGAAAGTCAGTTTAATTTCAAAATAATCCATTTAAGTAATTTGAAAATGATTATTCTATGATTAATCCACCGGTAGTAAACCAAAGAATTTCCTCAATACCGGTTTTTTTATTGTTAATAATCACCTTGTAAATATTTCTTTTTTCAATTAGGTCTTTAACAGCATAATATTCTTTGACTTTATAACCTTTATATTTATCTTTAATATAGTTTTGAATATTTTCAGACAACGTTTCAACATTTCCAAGCATTTGTGTCTGAAGAATTGTGCCCGATTTCCCGATAACACAAATTTCCTTGCTGCGTGCTCCTAAAAAAGCAGCCAAATAATTGCCGTCTTCATCCTCACTCCATTGAGCATTGGTAATACGTGGATATTTGGCTTTGAAAGCATTCATGATCTCAGAAGGAATTTTATCCCCATTGTTGTTGTCAATGTTCATATTCATTTTGGCATAATATTCATTCAAATCATTGTCTTCATCACTAACATTATTTCTGCCATCCAAAGAATAATTGGGGTCAATACTTCTTATAAGTTTTCCGGTTTTGTCAAAAATGACAGTTGTAAAAAGTTTGCTTTTCAAATTATCCTTTTCGTAAATTTCAACGAGGGTCATATCTTGCTTATCGGAACGCAATTCCTTTGTAGCCTTTTTGAATTTCCATCCTTTGTAAAAAGCATTTAAATGCTTTTGCATATTGCCGGTTACAGATTCTTCCGGTAAATTAATTAATGTTTTTTCCCAAATCCCTTTGGGTGTGAAGTAGATATCATTCATTTGCATTTTAGCAATGCATTTTGCAACATAAAAAGTGTCAATTTTGAACCAGTTCAAATCTTCAGGGCGTTGAACTTTTTTGGAAAATGCAGTAATTACAACAGGAGGTACTTCTGTTTGGGGAATTGCAACATTTCCATATTCGTCAACAATCGGCTTAGCAGCTTTTCCTTTTTTTGTTTTTTCTGCTTTTTGGGGTTCGGTTGTTTTGCTTGTTGTGGTTTTAGACTCAGTCTTAGTAGTGGCCGGTTTTGAAGTAGTTTTAGTCGTTGTGGGTTTAGACTCAGCCTTAGTAGTGGCCGGTTGAGAAGTAGTTTTAGTCGTTGTGGGTTTGGACTCAGCCTTAGTAGTGGCCGGTTTGGAAGTGGTTTTGGTCGTAGGTTCTGTTTTATCATTTCCTTTAGCTACAGTTTTTTGAGGGGCTCCTTTTGAAGCAGGGGCGTCTGAAGTTTTACCGGTTGACTTCGTTTGATTAGGAGTTTCCGGTTTTTTTTCAGTTTCTTTTTTGCTTTCAGCAACTCCTTCGGGATCAATGCGTTTAATTAATGCTCCGACATCATTAAAAGTTAAAATAGAACTTTGCATTCCCACACCTTCAGGCTTGGCTTCAATGTAGTAGTGCATTTTTTCATCAGGTGTTTCCTGAAGCAAAGCAATGGAAATCGTGTAATAGGGATATTTATTCTTGATGTATTCGGTTATGGCTGAAGGAAGTTCGGTTTTGGGAATGGAATAAGTCGTTTTTAGCCATTTTCCGCTATTTTCAATATAGATTTTTCCAACCGAACCATCTTCTTTGAAAGTAGCAACAAAAATATTATTCTCCAGATTCCAGCTAGATACTTTTGCACCTGGATGTTCAAAGTCTAAGGTCTGAATAATATCATCGGGAATATCTTCGTTTTTTAATTTTTGACAGAAAAGAGAATTTTGTGACAATAAAAATAGCCCTGTTAAAGCTAAAAAACCCAAAATGTGTAGTCTTTTTTTCATTATATTTTATGTTTAAAATATTAATTGCCAAAAATAAGATTTTTTTTAATATCAAGGTTATTACTTCATTTTCTATTTGATATAATATTTAAGGTGTTCCGAATTTCCAGACTTCGCCATCCTTCTTTTCGCCACAATTGGGTACGCGAAGTAATTACTAGCTTAACGGTAATTGTAAAATATTATTTATAAGTATCTTAAGATTATTGAATCTGCTATAATTGTCCGATTAATATCAATATTCTGAAACTGATGAGGTCTTATACAGGAAAGGAAAATTAAATTGATATTTTTATTAATTCCTTTTTTTTATCAGGCAAATTTACTATTTTTGCATCAATAATATAAAGAAAGGTTTTGACAGAAACTTTATAAAATCATGAAATTAGAATTTAAGTCGGCTCTTAGTGTTCAGGAAGGAATTGATCAACCGCTTCAGGTAAATCCCTACCTTACTCAAAAAAAACCTTTCTCCAAAAAAATAAAAAGTGTTGATGAATTTGTTCAAGGAATTTTGGCAGGTGATAGGGTTGTACTAAGTCAGGCGATTACTCTTATTGAAAGTGTTAATCCGCAGCATTTTGAAAAAGCACAGGAAATTATTGAAAAGTGTCTTCCTTATTCCGGAAAATCAATAAGAATTGGTATTACGGGTGTTCCGGGTGTTGGCAAAAGTACTTTTATTGAGAGTTTTGGTAAATATGTGACGGGGCTTGGCCATAAATTGGCTGTTTTAGCAATCGACCCAAGTAGCGAGCGCTCCAAAGGCAGTATTTTGGGCGATAAAACGCGTATGGAAGATCTTTCTGTTGACAAAAATGCTTTTATCAGACCGTCCCCATCAGGATTAGCTCTCGGCGGCGTTGCCCGGAAAACTCGTGAAACAGTTATGCTTTGCGAAGCTGCCGGTTTTGATGTTGTTTTTATTGAAACTGTTGGGGTGGGGCAATCTGAAACAGTCGTTAAATCTATGGTGGATTTCTTCCTTTTGCTAATGTTGGCGGGAGCCGGTGATGAATTGCAGGGTATTAAAAGAGGAATTATGGAAATGGCTGATGCCATCATTATTAATAAAGCCGATGGGGATAATATTACTAAAGCAAATCTTGCTAAAACACAATATAAAGCTGCTTTAAAACTATTTCCATCAAATGAAAACGGGTGGAATGTCCCCGTGGAGACCTGTTCCTCAATTGAGAAAAAGTCAATAGATGCTATCTGGTTGATGATTCAGGATTTTCAGAAATTAACTAAACAAAATGGATATTTTGAAAAACATCGCGATGAACAACTTCTAAAAATTTTCTATGATTGGATTGATCTTTCAATGAAAAATAATTTTTATGCCAATCCTGTTGTTAAGCAAAAAATCAAGGAATTTATTCCCCTGATTATGAAAAGGATTATCTCTCCATATCAGGCTGGATCAATTATTTATAATTTAAATCAATAAAAAACTTATATATTTAACAAATTATTATATTATTTTATGAAAAATTTAATTTTAATTTTAACAGGTTTTATTTTACTATCTTTATCCCTTTTTTCTTGTGAAAAAACGTGTATTTGTAAGTCTTATGTTGAAGGAACAAATGAAGCTACCATTGAATATCCCAATCCTGATGAGGTTGATTGTGCTACATTTAATACTTATAGTGAATCCATGCAGACCGGGGTGAAATGTGAATAATTATATTTCTGATATATAACATTATGCACTTTTGAACTGCTTATTAATAGTTTAATAGTTAAAAAATGTTAACTGTGTATTTTATATATTATTAAATTCTATTTTTGCACATTATTAACCAATTTAAAAAATTTTTTTTATGAAAAAAGTATTATTATTATTAGCTGGTGTTGCTTTATTAGCTGCTGTTTCTACTTCATGTAACAAAGGTTGTGTTTGCAAAACTTATGCTGCAGGTTTATTACTCACATCTCAAGAAGTTGAAGTTGCAGAAGGTCAAACTTGCTCAGATTACACAAATTATGATGAAGCTTCAAGCACTGGTGTTAAATGCAAATAATACTATTTGCGAATAAAAAAAAGCTGCTTTTAAGCAGCTTTTTTTTTGTCTTTTTTGCTAAATAAACATTAAATAATTTGGCGTAAAATAATTAGTAATCAATTTATTACATTTTATTGCGGTAACACAGCCAGCTGAATTGTACCATAAATATAGATGACGAAACCTGAATACCCAAAATAAAAAATATACAATAAAATATAGAATTTGAGTTTATAAATTAAAGCTTAGTGTTATGAAATATATTTTAATTTTAATTTTTTTTGCAACATTTTTTAGTTCTTGTGAGAAATTTTGCACTTGTACCAATTCTTCGAATTCCAGTTATTCGGAAATCGAAATCAGCCCGTACGAAGAATGTAGTCAATATTCCGACACTGGAACAGGAACCATTTGTAAGTAAAACTATCAATTTTTAGGCAGAAAATTGACAAGTTCTTTTTCATTGATTCCTCTTAAATCCATGGTATTTTTGATTACTCCATTTTCAATCAAAATAAACATGGGAAACTTTCCATAGGTTATATTTAGAGCCTTAAATGGATTAATTACATGATAGGAATAATCTGTAGCTTTCGTTTCCTTTTTAAAATTGTCAATACTTTTTTCATTCCCGCTTATGAATATTAAAATATGACTTTTGTCTAATCCATGTCTTTCAGCTATAGAGTTTAATTTTTCAATACTTAATTTGCAATATTTACATTGAGCAAAGAAAATTCCAATTACATAATTCCCCGAATCAAGGTTCATCTCAGCAAAAGTTGTGTCGGCTTTCAATTCCCTGAATGATTTACTGTTTACAGGTCCATGTGGATCAACAAATTGGTTGTATAGTGCATCCATGGGAAATACGAAAAAAGGTAGAATAATTGCCACTGCAAATGCAATTCTGGTTAGCCATTTTTTAAATTTGAAATGATAATCTTTTTCTTTAAAAATAAAAAGAAGAAGAAGCATAGTTATTACGTTTTTGATGATAGATCTGATGGGGTCAAGCTCAACAAAATCTCCGAAACAGTGACAATTTGAATCATTCCGAAAAATGGCAACCCAAATGAGAAAAAAGGTAAAACCCACCAAAGAAAGCATGGTAAGCCACCAAACCGGTTTATAATAAATTTTTGCAATAAGAAATATACCCATTAAGAACTCAAATGTAATTAATAATCTTACCAATACAGTTACCATGACATAGTTGAAAATGCCAAAACTATAAACGTATAATTCAAATTGGTCCAGAGAGAATAATTTTAGGGTTGCTGTAAGGATAAATAATCCCCCAATAAGTATTCGGAAAATTAATTTGATTATCTCTTTTGTTTTTAATTTTAGGGCTCTTTCCATAATATTTTCAAATTTAATAATTTAGTTTTTTAATGGTTAAGTTTTATATGACTATCCCTTTGGGAATGGATTCAATAAGATTTTTTGAGTATTCAGTTTGTGGATTAAAGTATATTTCGTCAGCATCATTAAATTCCACTATCTTACCATTTTGCATAACTGCCATTCTATCAGACATGAATTTTACAACTGAAAGATCATGAGAAATGAAAATGTAGGTAAACTTATATTCTTTTTTTAACTCATTAAGAAGATTGAGAACTTGGGCTTGAATTGAAACATCTAGGGCAGAAACTGATTCATCACAAATAATGAAGCGTGGTGAGACAGCTAAAGCACGGGCAATTGAAATTCTTTGTCTTTGCCCTCCCGAAAATTCATGGGGATAGCGGTAAAAATGAGTTTCGTTTAACCCTACACGTTCAAGCAACTCTATGGCTCTTTTTTTTCGCTCTTTATCACTTGAATAAATACGATGAACTTTCATGGGCTCTATGAGTGCTGATCCAACTGTAATTCTTTGATTCAATGATGAATAAGGGTCTTGTAAAATAATTTGTAAATCTTTTCGCAAATAACGCATTTTTTGGGGAGATAATTGAGTAATATCTTCTTCTTTATAAAACACCTTGCCGTAGGTAGGCTCTATTAGTCGAATCATGGTCCTCCCTAAAGTTGTTTTACCACAACCTGATTCCCCGACTAAGCCAAGTGTTTCACCTTCGAATACTTCCAAAGAGACATCTTTTAATGCTTCGAAATATTCTTTTTTTTCAAATAATTTTTTTCGGCGTATAGGATATCTCTTACTCAGGTTTTCAATTCTAAGAAGTGGAGAATGGCTGTAAATATGAGCATGTGATTTCCTACGTTCTTCTTCAGAAACAGTAAGTGCCGAAATTACACTGTCAATATTTTGCTCTTCTTTTTTTTGGTATGATTTGAGAAAATCTTCAACCGTGGGGAGTACTTTCAAACGAACATTTAGTGGTGGGCGACATGCCCAAAGACCTTTTGTATATGGATGCTTAGGATCATTGAAAATTGAACGGACTGTTCCTGTTTCAACAATTTCTCCTTTGAATAAAACAATGACTCTGTCGGCAATTTCTGCTACCACCCCCAAATCATGAGTGATAAAAATGACACTCATTCCGTGTTTTTGTTGCAGTTTTTTTATAAGTTCAATAATGCCTTTCTGAACAGAAACATCGAGCGCAGTAGTTGGTTCATCGGCAATTAGAATGTCCGGTTTGCAGCTCATAGCCATAGCAATCATTACCCGTTGTTTTTGCCCTCCTGAGAGTTCAAAAGGATAAGAGTCGAAAATTTTTTCCGGTTGGGGTAACATTACTTCTTTAAACAGTTCAATAACTTGATTATGAGCTTCTTTTTTTGATATTTTGTTATGTAATAAAATCGCTTCAGTAATCTGTTTGCCGCACTTTATGACCGGATTTAGGGATGTCATCGGCTCTTGAAATATCATGGCAATTTTATTCCCCCTTATTTTACAGAGCTGTTTTTCGGACAAATGTAGTAAATCCAATGTTTTTTTCCCATCCTTATCAGTAAAAAAAATGTTTCCGGAATTGATTTTGGATATTTTTTTGTCAATAAGACGCATTATGGAAAGAGCAGTAACTGATTTTCCGGATCCTGACTCTCCAACAATTCCTAAAGTTTCTCCTTTTTGTATTTCAAAACTGATTCTATGTAATATAGATTTCCAGTTAGAATCCTGCCGCAGTTCTAATGAGAAATTGTTTACGGAGAGTAAATTCATCAATATAATTAATTTGTGCAAAAATACATTTTTTTATCTCTTACAGAAAGGTTAAATCTATAATCAACAAATTCACTATTTTTGCACTCTAAAAATTAAAAAATATGAAAAAGAAAAACTTAGTCTATTTATTTGTTGCAATTTTACTTGTATTGGTTTCATGCTTTGTATTATTATATGAAAATGGTGTTTTTAAAGGTGCTGGAAATGCCGGACCCGATTCCAAAACTTTTGCAATTGAGGATTCATCTAGGGTTGTCAAGATTTTCTTAGCAGATATGCATGGAAATAAAGTGCTGCTTTCCAAAACTCCAAAAGGGTGGATGGTTGATGATACTATTCCCGCACTTAAAGATAATATTGACATCCTTCTTTCAACTTTACTGAATTTGACTGTTAAACAGTCGGTTCCCAAAACTGCCCTTAGCAATGTTAATGCCATGCTGGCTGCTGGTTCTGTTAAAGTAGAAGTGTATGAAAAAGCTCCAAAATTTACCATTTTCGGAATTAAAATTGCAGAAAAAGAAAGATTGACCAAAACTTATTATATGGGACCTGCTACGCAGGACAACATGGCCAATTTTGCCCTTCTGG
>JAEWNB010000156.1 GCA_023392945.1 Bacteroidota bacterium | reverse complement strand
TTTCGTCAGGTCTATTGGCATTTCTGAATTCAAATGCAGCACCATAATCATCAAGAACAATTCCCAATTTTTCGCTGTACCATTCTCTTATTTCTTGGGGATTTTCTGAACCAAAGAAAATGCCCCCGATGCCGGTTATTTTGGGAGTTGTATCTTCTATTACAGCCTCTGTATTAATTGAAGTGCCGTGATCATCTTTTGTTATCTCTCTGTTGCACCCGAACAATAGTGAGATTATGATAAATAGCAGGTTGATTTGTTTCATGATTTATCTTTTGTTTTTTTTCGAGAGGAATGAATTTTCTATTACCCTGAATTCCACTATTTGTGCTATTAGCTCATAAGGGATGGGTTTGTCAAGTGGAAACTGAACGGAGCCTTTTCCTTGTTTATATTGGGACAAATCTTCACTGAATGCAGCGTGCCCTGTAGGAGTGGCATAAAATCCTATATGATGCTTGAAAGCTGCAAAATAGACTAATATTCTTCCGTCTGTTTTGTAACTTGGCATTTGATAGGAGAAACCTTCAATTGCTTCCGGGGCTTTTTGCAGAATGGTTGCACGAATTTTACGAAGAATCTTCTGAACATTCTCGGGGAAGGAGGCAATATACTCATCAACACTATTCATAATACTTTTTTTTAATAAAAATGGAAGAAGAAAAATACCGCAGCCCATTGTTTATTAATCCCTTTTGCATAACCGATAGTGGAGTGATGACTGTCTTCAACGGTGCCATCGCTTTTGATGTAACCGATAGTAGAATGGTGACTGTCTTCAACGGTTCCATCGCTTTTAATGTAGCCGATAGTAGAATGGTGACTGTCTTCAACGGTCCCATCGCTTTTGATGTAACCGATATTAGAATGGTGGCTATCTTCTATGGTTCCATCGCTTTTGATATAACCGATGGTTGAATGGTGGCTGTCTTCTATGGTCCCGTTAATATTGATGTAGCCAACAGTAGCATGATGTCTCTCCTCAATGACTTGTGCTGAAGCAAAGTTACAATAGGAGATGAAGATTATTAAAAATGTGATTATTCTCATCATACTTTTTTATCAATAATTTTTCAGTCGTAGAAAGTATATTTTTACTATTAAAAAATTCAATACTAAACTTATATAAATTAAAAAACAACTTCTTTCAATTGGGAATAGTAATAGCAAAAATATTTAGCTGATAAATACTTCAGACAAAAAATTAATGTCCTCCCCAGTCGTCATTTTTATCCATATAATAGATATAAAATTTATCCGGAGAAACGTTATTTACATATTTTGTCATGATCATACTTCTCTTTCCGCAAAATTCATCAAATTTCCATTCGGTTATCTCCTTTTCGGGATAGTTGGTAATCTCGGAAACGAAAAAATCATTTACTAAGACAACCGTATTTCCTGTTTTTCCCAAAATATAAGAAATTCTATTGCTAAATATGAAAGGACTGTCAGCCTTTGTGAATTCTTTGGCTTTGATTTCTCTTTTAGATGGGTAAAGGTATAGGTCGCAATTTCTGTATAAAGATTCGTTAATGTTGTACTCTGATATTATTTTTGAAGAATGTGGAGGAATGCAAATCACCTTTTCTTCTGCGAATGAAACAGAATATCCTGAACCTACCGTCGTATTTCCTAAGACGGAAACAGATTGTGAATATGATACATTTAGTGAGCTAACAACTCCTGTATTGCTCCCAACATTACTGGAACTGGTGTAAACCCTGTTTTTAAAATAATCGTAAGCTATTCCGTTGAGAATGAAAAAACACTCTTCTTTATTAATGTAAATATTATTATCTGTCTTGTTATAAAAAATGAATCCGGCGTCTCCACCTTTGTCCCAAAAATTATAACTTATTTTGCAATTGTTGTCTTCAAATACAAGAGCGTCATTTGTTGTCTGTGATGCATTTACCGGAGTTGCCTTGTATACCTGATAATAGAATTTAGGCATACAAGAAGAAAATAGAATTATCGCAATTGTGATAATTAATAATTTTGTTGTTTTCATGATTGGTTTTTTAATGTTAATATGAATTGAATAAGAAAGTCTCTGTAATAAGGTATTTAATGTTTCCTCTTTTACTTATTTTCCGATGCAAAACCGCCCGAAAACATTATTCAGTATTTCATCTGTAGATATCTCCCCTGTGGCAATTCCAAGAAAATGGAGTGCCGTATTAACATCAACCATAATGAGGTCAGTGGGACGGTTTTCAGCAAAGCCATTTTCAATACTTTCAATTGATTCGTTGATTTTAGCCATTATATCATAATGTCTTGAATTTGTGAGCAAAGTGCTGTCACTAATTTTTTTACTGTTTACATAATCAATAAGTGCATCACAGATATCCTCAAGATTAACCCTTCTTTTTGCAGAGATATAAAGGATGTCATAATCTTCCCATTCTGTATAATGGTGAGGCATCTCGCTTAACTCATCAATTTTGTTGGCAATTATAATTAATTTTTTGTTGTTTAAATCAATTTCGTTTTCGAGAAAAAGCATCTCCGATTCAATATCTTCAATAGAAGTCATTGTGATATCTATCATATAAAGAATAATATCTGCTTTTTCTATGGCGTTGTAAGTTCTTTCAATTCCGAAGTTCTCAATTTCATCTTTTGAAACCCGAATGCCCGCAGTATCAATAAAGCGGAAACAGATTCCCTGAATATTGAAACTATCTTCAATTGTGTC
This sequence comes from Bacteroidota bacterium, assembly GCA_023392945.1. GTDB lineage: Bacteria > Bacteroidota > Bacteroidia > Bacteroidales > WCHB1-69 > JAGVVH01. The sequence continues at coordinate 18,062 of JAEWNB010000156.1, read as the reverse complement.
TCGGGTGGTCCCGGGAATATGAGAAACTATAGCTCGGTCATCATCAACAAGGGCATTCAGTAAGGTCGATTTTCCAACATTGGGTTTCCCGATGATGGCAACGGGAATGCCGTTTTTTAGAACATTTCCCAATTTGAATGAATTTTGCAATGATTGTACTACTTCTTTTAACTCACTTAGCAACGCTGTCAACTCCTTGCGGTCAGCAAATACTTCATTCTCTTCGCTGAAGTCTAATTCCAGTTCCATCAAAGAGGCAAGATTGACAAACTGTTCACGCATTTTTTTTATCTTTTTTGAGAAATTGCCCTTTAGCTGATTAATAGCTAATTTATGTGATGCCTCGGATTGAGAATCAATCAAGTCGGCAATGGCCTCAGCTTGAGGTAAATCCATTTTGCCGTTGAGAAAAGCCCGCATGGTGAATTCACCTGCATTTGCTATTCTGCATCCTCTGTCAATAAGCATTTCGATAATCTTTTTCTGAATATATTGTGACCCATGACATGATATTTCAACCAAATCTTCTCCGGAGTAGGAGTGTGGGTGAACATATTTTGTGACGATCACCTGATCAATCAGAATATTGTTTTCGAAAATCTCTCCAAGTTTAGCCATGTTATTTGGAATTTTGAGAAATTCGAAATCATCGTTAAAGAGCTTGTTAACAATCTCGAAAGCCTTGTCTCCTGAAACCCTGACAATGGCAATGGCTCCAACACCCTGTGGGGTTGAAATCGAACAAATGGTATCGGAAGTATTCATGACTGTGGAATTTTATTTAGGCAAAAATAACACAAAATGTGAAAAAGCAATAGATTTTGATTATTTAATACGTTTTTTTCATTAAATACGTTTTACCTTTCTATCAATTGTTATTGGATGAATAATTAATTTATTTTACTATTTTTGCTTCGTAAAATATTTATAGTATGAAAAAAATATTTCCAATATTGCTTCTTGCAGTTATTTTTCTCAATGCCTGCAGGTATGAGGAACCGTCATTTAGTTTACATTCTCCTGAATACAGGATTATTGGATATTGGTCTTTGCAAAGTGTTTTTAAAAATGAAGTCCCCATTGACTCGGTTGAACTATATGCAAATGCGGTCGGAAACTATTATGCTTTCTTTTATGATGGTCCGTTTTCCGTAACTGCTTATATTAATGGTGTACTTACAGAATCTGTTAAGGGATCCTGGGGCTTCCAAAATAAATATAAGCAGTTAAATGTTGATTTTGTGCTTAAAAATCATCATTATGTCTATACTGCTGATATTATTAAGTTGTCAATGCGAGAAATGAAGTATGAATATGAAGATGAAGACGGGAATATGTGGAGACTTGAGTTCTATAGCCGATCTCATACAACCAATTGAAATAAAAAAGAGACTTTTTTAAAAGTCTCTTTTTTTATTGAAAGTATTTATCCTTAATTTGCTGCCGGTAGAGTTGCATCAACAAATACCCTGGCGGCAAGTTCTTTGTCGTACATTCTCATGCCTGCAGGCGAATTTTCAATTGCTTTCAGGGCTTGTAAGATTTCATCTGCATTGGCTTCTTCTTCTACCTGTTCATCAATGTACCATTTAAGAAAACTCTGAGTTGCATAATCTTTCAATTCAGTAGCAGTATCCATTAGTTTGTTGATGAGGGAAGTGACAATTCTTTCGTGTTTTAGTGTTTCTTCGAAAGCATGTGCCGGAGAATTCCATTTGGTGTCCACCTTATCAATGGGCTTAAGGTTCACTTCACCACCACGACTTAATATAAATCGGTACATCTTTATGGCATGGGTTTGTTCTTCCTGATATTGAACATACATCCAGTTGGCAAAGCCAGGCAGATTTTGTTGAGTAAACCAAGCTGACATGCTCAGGTAAAGATAGGCAGACCAAAATTCAGCATTGATTTGGTCATTGATCTCATTTTGCATTCTTTCGTTTATCATAATATTGTGTTTAAAATTAGTAATTTTATAATTTGTATGATATAAACAATTATACAAATAAATAGTTCAATTTCATATTTTATCACCGAAGGAAATACCTATCCCCCTTGCTGTTTGAACCAAATTACTCTGGTTTGGCGAAACAAGATGAGACTCCTCTAAAGCCTTTTCAAGTGATACATAAGAGATGTCGGGATGTCTGTAAACAACAAGATTTCCGTATTTTTTCTCTTTTACCAATTCAAATGCCTTAACCCCAAATTGAGTGGCTAATATTCTGTCGTAAGCTAAAGGAATTCCCCCACGCTGGAGATGTCCTAAAACAGTTACCCTTATGTCATGTTCTACTCCTAAAGAGAGAAGTTCCTGTTTGAGTTTTTCGCCAACACCACCCAGCTTAAAATGTTGATTACCTATTTCGGTTGGGCAACTGCCTGTCTGAATGCCATCCAGTGCCTTTGCCCCTTCAGAAATGACAATATTGCAAAAGCCTTCGCCATTTTTATAGCGGGTTTCAATTTTTTCGGCAATTTTAACAGGATCATATGGGATTTCAGGAATAACACAGACGTCTGCACCACCTGCCAACGCTGAGTGGAGAGCTATCCATCCGGCATCACGTCCCATTACTTCCATGATGAAAACTCTGTTATGACTTTCGGCAGTGGTGACTAACTTATCGAAAGCCTCAGTTGCAATTTGTACGGCTGTCTGAAACCCGAAAGTAAAGTCGGTACAAGAAAGATCATTGTCAATGGTTTTGGGAACTCCAACCACATTGATGCCAATTTTCGACAAGTCCAGGGATATTTTTTGAGAACCATCCCCCCCGATATTGATTACCGCATCAAATCCCATGTTTTCAAGTCTCTTTTTCATCAGTTCGGAGCGGTCTTCCATCAGCCAACTTCCATCGGGCTGCTTGACCGGAAAATGAAAGGGGCCCCCTTTGTTAGTCGTTTTGATTACGGTACCTCCTTTGACATGCAATCCGGATACATTTTTATCAGTTAGTTCCATCAGTTCAATATTATCTTTAAGAATACCATTAAAGGATTCTATACAGCCGAATACTTCCCACCCACCTTCAAGATAGGCTCTTTTGACAATTCCTCTGATAACGGCATTTAATCCGGGGCAATCACCACCACCTGTAGCAACCAATATTTTCTTTCCCATTTTTTGAATCTTTTTTGAATGCAAATGTAAAAGAATATTTTATTTTTGTGGCAACAAAAATAAGTAAATGGCGTCTTTAAGAGTGTTTTTTTATTTATTTTTGCATTTTTATTGATAACTTGATTGTTATATTATTATGAAGAGAATTTTTATTATTTCATTTTTTTGTTTTTTTATTTTTATTATTCCTGATAACTTGATTGCTCAGGTTGTCTATAATATGGAGCATGATATTCCTATTACGAGATGTAACTTTACTTATCGTGATCCAGGCGGTGCTTCAAACTATGATGTCAATCTGGATTATGTTCAAACGATTAGTTCTGACAATGGGGGCAGAATCTTTATGATTTTTAATTCGTTCTCCTTAGGGATAGGTGATTTTTTGTATATTTACGACGGAAATGGAGTTGATGTGAATCAGCTTTTAGCAGTTTTCTCGGCAAATAATCCGGGAACATCTATTTTGTCAACAGGCAACTACTTGACTCTTAGATTTGTCTCCAATGCTTCGGGTGTTAGTAGTGGTTGGGAAGCCAACGTTCAGTGTGTTTCCTGTGTGCCGCGTTCAACCGTGAGCGGTTCTCCTTGTTCCACCCAAACTCCTGCTACTCCTTTCTGTACTGGGGCGAATCCGTATGCTTCTATTGTATATCCTGCAAGTTCTGTTGATCCTGTGGGACAAAGTTCAGCCGGAGCTATCGCCTTTTTGGGGGGTATTACAAGTATTGGTTGTCTTGGCTCTTTTCCAAATCCAGCGTGGTATTACATGAAAGTAAGTCAGTCCGGAAATCTTAACTTTTATATTGAACAAACTGATGCAAGTGGTGCTGGCCAAGATGTTGATTTTGCCTGCTGGGGACCTTTTGATGCTCCAAATCAACATGATTTTGTTGATCTGCTCTGTTGCGGCTTTTACACACTCTCTCCAAATGAAGGTAGTGGAAATATGATAGACTGCAGCTATAGTTATCTTCCAATTGAAAATTGTACAATGAATGGAGTTATTGAAGGGAAGTGGTATATTTTATTATTGACAAATTTTAGTGGACAACCGGCTACCATTTCTTTTAACTTACAAAGTAGTTCTACTGCTCTAACAGATTGCTCTATTACTTCTCCGTTTGCGGCTACTCCGGTGTGCGAAGGACAGGATATTACTATTACTATCCAAAGTCCTACTCCGGGAGCTGAATATGATATTACCGGTCCAAATGGGTATCATTACCGTGGAATTCAAACCTCTATTACTATCCCTAATGCAACACTCGCCAATAGTGGTGTGTATACATTGGTGGTCTATCAGGGAACAGTTGCCGGAACTCCTTCTTCCAATGAAATTTTAGTATATCCTAAACCTCGTATTGATGTTTTAAATGAACCTGTTTGTCTCGGAAGTCAGGCCACTTTTGTTGCTTCTGATACAGCTGTTGACGGAGAAAATAGCACTTTTGTTTGGGTTGTCTCTCCGGGTGTTACACAATCTTCTTCAACACTTCATGTTACTGCTGATTCTGATACAAACTATTATTCAGTATATGCCACTTCTATGTATGGATGTGAGGCATCTAAAGATAGTATTCATGTTTTGCTCAATCCTAATCCTGTTCCTTATATTCAGCCTGATTCCGTTTGTCCTAAGACTCCACTTCAGGTCTATCCAAATGAAACCGGTTATTCTTTTCACTGGAATACCGGTGAAACAACTTCATATATATCCCGTGAGGTGAATGCTATTACCAATTATACAGTTACGGTGACTGACCCTAACGGATGTACTGGAACGACAACAGGAACTGTTTTGGCAAATCCGGTTGCCGATTTTGTTCCCGATAATAATCATGTTTATATTGAAAATGGTCAAGGGGTTATCACTTTTTATGACAATGCTACTGACGCCAATAGTTGGTTCTGGAATTTCGGAGACAATTTTTCAATAGACAATTACTCCACCCTCGAATCTCCTACGCACGGATATACAAAACCGGGTACTTATTTTATCACACAAACTGTCACTTCTCAGCATAATTGTATCGATTCTGTTAAAAAATCGGTGCTGATTGAAGCTCCCTATTTTTTCTATGTGCCCAACTCTTTTACTCCTAACCATGATGGCATTAACGACTATTTCTCAGTGAAAGGGGAAGGTATCGATCCCAATAATTTTGAAATGATTATTTATAACAGATTCGGCGAAATTGTCTTTGTAACCAGAATACCCGGTGACACTTGGGACGGTCGGGCTAAAAATGGAACTCCCTGTCCGCTGGGGGAATACGTTTATGTGATTAAAACGTTAACTTTAAATGGGGATCTTAAAGAATATATCGGAGCTTTCGCTCTTATCAAATAAAGTTTATTTCTATTTTATTAAAATATGATTATGAAAAAAAAATCTTTTCTGCTGCTTTTGCTTTTATTCATTGCAGCTACTCTCTTTTCACAATCGCCTGCTAAATATTGGGTGCAATTTCAAGACAAGCAATTTAGTGATTATTCAATCCATAAACCGCAGAAATTTTTATCCCCTAAAGCTATTGAAAAAAGAGCTAAATTTAATATTGCTGTTACGGAAAATGATATTCCTGTCTCTGCCTATTACATTGACAAAGTCATGGCACTTGATTCGGAAATGATGCTTTTTTCTAAAAGTAAATGGCTTAATGGTATTACTGTTTATTCTCAGAAAGAGAATATTATGGAAGAAATTAGTAAGTTGCCTTTTGTGGCTTTTTGCGAAAAGACCATTACAATGAAAAATCCTGAGGAAATTGGGAGTGATTATTTTCAATATACTAATCAGACCACTCCCTTGTGTTCCAAAATATCTATCAAAGAAAAGGATATTGACTACGGTAAATCGTTGGGACAAATCAGACTTAATAATATTCACTGGCTTCATAGGATGGGCTATTGCGGTGACGGAATGACCTTGATGGTGATGGACGGAGGCTTCAAAAACTTGGATAATATTCCTCATTTTAAGACATTAAGAGAAGAAGGACGTCTGCTGCTTGTTCGAAATTTTGTTCAACCCGGAAAGAATCCTTTCCTGAAAGAAGGTCATGGTACTAATGTCCTTTCTTGTATAGCTTCTCATATTCCCGGTGATTTGGTGGGTACAGCTCCTCAGGTTTGCGTCTGTTTGGCAAAAACTGAAGATGGTAGAAGTGAAAATAAAGTTGAAGAGGATAATTGGGTAGCCGGCATTGAATTGGCAGACAGCTTAGGTTGCGATGTTGTCAATTCCTCTCTTGGTTATACCAAATTTGACGATTCTCTGCAGGTAAGAAATTATTCTGATTTGAATGGAAATACAAGCCGCGCCTCTCAAGCAGCTTCTATTGCCGCTTCTAAAGGCTTGTTAATTTGTAATAGTGCCGGAAATGAAGGTGCCGGAAAATGGAAATATATCGGTTCCCCCGCTGATGCTAAAGACATTATTACTGTCGGGGCAGTAGATGTTAAAGGGAAGAAAGCTCGTTTTAGCTCTTTTGGGCCAACTGCTGACGGGAGAGTAAAACCTGATGCCTGTGCGGTGGGACTTAATACTTTTGTTGCCAATGTCGCCGGTGTTACGGGAATATCTCAGGGAACTTCTTTTTCCGCCCCCCTTATGGCAGGAATGATTACTTGTCTGTGGCAGGCTTTTCCCAATAAATCTAATTACCAAATTATGGATGCAGTTCGTCAGAGCGGCAGTCAGTTTGCTGCTCCTGATTCTGCGCTTGGCTATGGTGTTACTGATTTTCTGAAAGCATATAATCTGTTGCTTCAACCCCATGAAATATTTGATGTTAATGGGGCTAAGATTTTTTCTGCTACTTTTGATTCATACGTTTTTAATAAAAAAGAATTTGTCGTTAAGATTTATTCTAATTGTGAAAGAACCGTCACTGTTACAACTGCCATGCGCAATATAGATAAATCTTATGTGAAAGACTATTTGCTTTTGCCGGGAGATAATATCATTCTTCTTAAAATGCCAAAATTATCAAAAAAATTCCCTTTCGGCTTTGTTGATGTGATTATTCTTGGTGAAGGAGTTAATCAACATTTTGTTATTGGAGCTGAACCGATTGTGAAAGAAAAGAAGAAGTAATATTCTATTCTTTTTGGCAGAAAATCCTTGTAAATCGTTGCAAGAACAAAGGATATAAGTAAGTCGATAGCAATTATAAATAAGAATAAATATGAAAATAGTTAGACACTTTTTCCTTTTATTCACTGTTTTGATTGTCTTGCAAGGAGAGGGACAGACTTACTATCTGGGTTTAGGCAACACAAAAACAACAGACCTTTTTATTTATGGTGATACCATTTATGCGGGGACATATGACGGCATATACAAGAAAAATGTCTATGCTTTTGATACCAATTGGACTCCTTGCGGATTACAAGGGAACCATGTAGTACAAATAGTTGCGGCTGATAACCTGAAATTTATTGCAGTCGTTGAAATAGGCAACTCAATGAAAACACGAATCCATAAATCTATCAATGGGGGCAACACTTTTTCGTTAATTCTTGCTGACACATCATTTCAGAATAATTATCAACATCTCGACCATATTGCTTATTCAGGGAATAATTTTGATACAATCTATTCTTTATGTCACATGAAGAAAACCTTTAACGGTGGGAACACATGGAGCCCAATTCTTAACTCGTCACTTCGTTTCATTAAAGTACATCCTGCTCATAGCAATGAACTTTTTATGGGGGGAGAAACTATGATTTTTTCGCCAGAAATAAAACATTCTTCTGATTTCGCTAGTACTTTTTCGAATGTTAACATGAGCGGATTTTTCGGAGGTGATAATTCAGTACATGATATGGAGTTCGTGGGAAATCGATGGATTGGAATTGGAGAAGGCGTTATTTCGTATACTGATGACAACGGGACCAATTGGAATCAGGCAATAAATACTTGGTCCTATCCTATGGGATGGGGACTCTATATATTAGATATCGAAAAATCCAAACATGGTATTTTGTATGCTTCAGGGGAGTCATTTTATGGAAATAGAGTTAATTATTTTGCTTCAAATGACAACGGGACAAGTTGGGATACGGTTTCATTTTCCTCTCTTCATAATTTAAATCCATCTATAAAATGCATTGCATTATTTGACAATGTAACTTCTGATTATCTTTTTCTTGGCGGAAATGGTGTCTATTTGACAAATAATCCTGTCTCACATGTGAATGAATTCATTAAAGAACCCAAAATTAATATATATCCTAATCCTTCTCATGATGGGAATTTCTTCATTCAGACAGATGATATGATTACTTCATGGAACATATACAATATGCTCGGACAGTCAATCCTTGGCGGAAAAGACAAAACTATTCAACTTCAGAAAAAGAATTTTTACATCATTAGTATTGAGACAAATAGAGGGCGACAAACAAGAAAAATAATTTATCAATAACATCTGCCAACAACCTTGTTGAATAAAAACAGATGTTACAGTCAACTTTATTATTTCTCTGATTAAAATTCATTTCACGATTTTTGCTAATTTTGCACTCATCATGAATAACGATGAATATTATATGAAATTGGCTTATATGGAAGCCGAAATAGCCCTTGAAAAAGATGAAATCCCTGTTGGGGCCGTTATTGTTTTGGATGACAAGGTTATTGCACGTGGGCATAACCTGACCCAAACGCTGAATGATGTTACGGCTCATGCCGAAATGCAAGCCATAACTGCTGCTTCTGATTATCTTGGAGCAAAATTTTTATCCGATTGTACACTATATGTTACTTTAGAACCTTGTGTAATGTGTGCCGGAGCAATTTCCTGGGCCCAAATGGGAACACTTGTTTATGGAGCCTCTGATCCGAAAAAAGGCTATACTCTTTTTTCCAATTCTATTCTGCATCCTAAAACCAAAGTCAGAAAAGGGGTACTCGAACATCAGTGCGGAGAAATGATACGACAATTTTTTTTATCTAAAAGAGTAAACTAATAAGGATTTATGTATCTTTGCCCCCCTGTAAATATTAAATAATCTTAATGAAAAAGTATTTTCTGATTTTTCTGCTATTTTTTACTGTTAATTTTGGCTTTTCACAACGTTTTATCGGTTCTGCCATTTTGGGGATGAATGCAACACAGGTGGATGGAGATGAGGTTTATGGCTATAATAAATTCGGATTCAACGTCGGGGCTTCCGTTATGTTGGCATTAGAACCCAAACAACATTGGTTTGCTACCGTAGAACTGTTATTCTCTCAAAAAGGCTCTTTTAGAAAATCTCTTGTTGATTCAATGGTTTATTCAAATGTAAATAATATAGATTATAACTTTGAGTATGATTCCAAAATAAAATACCGCCTCCGACTAAATTATGTTGAAGTGCCTATAATTTTCCATTATGAAGATCCCAAGACGGGTTGGGCATTCGGAGCCGGATTTGCCTGGGGAAGATTGGTCAATATTCAGGAAGTTGAAAATGGATGGCATCTTAAAACGAATCTAAGGTCTGATATTTATAGAACAAGCGACTGGAGTGTCTTGGGTGACGTGAAAATAAGATTATGGAAAGGCCTTAAATTGAATTTACGCTACCAGTACTCTTTTGTTCCAATCAGAGTCAGAACTTTTACCAACACTTCAAATGGTCAAACATGGGACAGAAAACAATATAATAATGTCATTACGGTGAGGCTGATTTATTCATTTAACGAAAGATACAGACTGAATTATCTGAAAAATAAAAAAGGAGAAAGAAATGGCCCAAAATGGGTTCGAGATATTAGTATTCCCTCCAAATAAACTTAAAAATATCAATGTCAATTATGAAAATAAAAAAAACACTGTTGTTTGGCTTATTCATAAGCATTTTGCTGAGCAGTTGTACTCCCGATTTGGATCTGAATGCAGAATATAAAGATATTACAGTTGTATTTGGTCTGTTGAATCCTTCTGACAGTACTCACTATGTGAAAATATACAAAGGTTTTCTTACAGATGGAAATACCTATGAGGTAGCATCTTATATTGAAAATATTTCATACATAGATAGTATTGATGTGACATTAGAGGAATATGTAAATGATCAATTAATTAAAACCATTGCATTAGATACCACTACAGTTATCTCTAAGGATCCGGGTGATTTTGCTTATCCTCTTCAGATTCTCTATTATACTGATACGACATTGAGACAGGATGCAACCTATAAATTGAAAATTGTAAATAAATATTCCGGGAAAGTTGTTACCGGGGAAACTCCTGTCGTTAATGATTTTGTTATTATTTCTCCCATAGCATCTGCGCTAAATTTAAATATTGTGAGAGAAAGCTTTATTAAATTTAAAAAAGCTATTGATGCTACTGCCTATGATATTTATGAGACCTTTTACTATTTTGAAGTTGATAAAATATCGGGAGAGATTGTGAAAAAAGGCTCTATTAGAAGAAAAATTAATAACTCATTGCTTAGGTCGCAGTCTGCTGAAATTTCTCAACCATACAAACCCAGTCAAATTTTTACTTCGATTGCCAATTATCTTGAACCCGATAATTCAGTTATACGCTACCGAGACGGAAATGATTGTATTGAAATGAAAGTTTGGGCTGCGGAGGACGATTATGTTACATATCTTGATGTAAATACCCAGTCAAGTGGAGTTGTGTTGGATAGAAATGAATTTACTAACCTCATTTCTAATGATAAAAGTGCTTTGGGGATTTTTTCGTCAAGGAATGTTGCATTCAAAAGATATGACATTTCAAATGCCAGTGAAGACTCGCTTGTAAGTGGTTCTCTAACCGGAAATTTGGGATTTGATTATTATAGAAATTATGTCCCTACAAAAAGAGGAGCAAAGCATTAAATAATACCTCGAATTTCTTCAATATTACTAATTCCTTCTTGAAAGAAATATTTTTCAAGATCTTCAATCATTTTTTTGCAAATCAATGGTTCTGAAAAATTTGCTGTTCCTATTTGAACAGCTGAAGCTCCAACCATAATAAATTCAATAATATCTTCTACAGTGTATATTCCACCGATACCGATGACAGGAATATGGACACTTTTGCATACTTCGTGAACCATTCGCAGTGCAATAGGTTTTATAGCTGCACCAGAAAGTCCTGCATAAATATTGTCAAAAACAGGTTTTCGTCTTTTGATATCAATTGCCATCCCCTTAAAAGTGTTGACTAAAGAGAGAGAATCTGCTCCTGCAGCTTCACATGCCAAGGCCATTTCAATAATATCCTCTGCATTGGGAGATAGTTTGACAATCATCGGCTTTTGGCAAACTTCTTTAGTCGCTTTTACTGCTTCAAAAGCTATTTTTGATTTAATACCTAGAGCCATCCCCCCGGCTTTAACATTCGGGCAAGAGATATTTAGCTCAATAAAATCAATATCTGTATTATTTAGCAGTTTGATACCTTCAATATAATCTTCAATTGTGCTTCCCCCAAGGTTTGCAATAACAACATTGCCAAGACTCTTCATCCAGGGAAGTTCCTCTTTAATGAACCCTTTGACTCCGGGATTTTGCAATCCTACGCTGTTCATGATTCCTGAGGCAGTTTCATAAATGCGAATTCCTTTGTTGCCTTCACGCTTATGAAGTGTCAGCCCTTTAGAACTTATTCCCCCGAGCATGCTTACATCATAAAGATGGTTGAATTCCTTTCCAAATCCAAAAGTCCCTGATGCTGCAATGATCGGATTTTTGAATTTGATTCCGTTTATAGTAGTCTCTAACATTATTTTTTTATCTTTATTTCTAGATAATCTCTTTAAATTAATTGATTATTAATTCATTACCATTGAAAACAGGCCCTTCATTGCAAGTTTTTTTCATCCCTTTGGTAGTTTCGCAAGTACATACAAGGCAAGCTCCAATGCCGCATCCCATTCTTCTTTCCATCGAAAGCCATACGGGAATATTATTTTCCTTGCACATTAATGCAATTTTGTTCATCATAATTTCCGGTCCGCAAGTAAAAACAGCATTGTATAGATTGCAGTGAAGTAAATCAGTTATAAATCCTTTATAACCTTCATTTCCTTTTTCGCATGAAACGAATAAGGAACAGCCAATTTCCGCAAAATCTTCCAGAGCAAAAAGTTCATCTTTATACCCGAGGAAAACAGATACTTGATTGCCCATTTGCAAAAGCGTCTTAGCTGTATCATACAAAGGAGGAATGCCAACACCTCCGCCCACTAAGGCAATATTCCCTTTCACCTGATCGCAGGGAAATCCGTTTCCCAGAGGCCCAAGAATCTCGATAGGAGCCCCTTTTTTAAGTTTTGAAAATAATAAAGTGCCTTTTCCGACCACCCGATACATGAAAGAAATAGTGCCAGATTCTTTTTTAAAATAGCTTATAGGACGCATTAGTGGTAGTTGGTTTTCCCATGCTTTGAGCATAAAAAATTGTCCGGGAAGAGCATTTTCTCCCTTATAATTGACTGTCATGACAAATATGTCGGAAGCAAATTTTTCTTGTTTTAGTACTTTTGTGGTTGTATATTGCATCTTTTTGAAATAAACTCAATTAATATCAGAAAAAGCGTTGTTATTTTTGGCAAGCATTAAGGATATCGTCACGCATCCGGATTACTTCACCTCTGGAATGTGCTGCAAACTCTCTCTCTCCATTTTCCACTTTTTTATAGGCCAGCAAAATAGATCGGGAAGCATTGACTACACCTCCGTTGCCATTTTTTAGGTAGAGTGCAATATCTTCTGCTTTTCCCCCTTGTGCTCCGTAGCCGGGAATCAGGAAAAATGTCGAATCCAGATTCTTCCTTACCTCTTTCGCTTCGTCTGCATGAGTGCAACCCATAACGCCACCGATTGAAGAAAAACCACAATTTCCCAAATATTCTTTCCCAAGCATATTCATTTTTTCACCGATGATATTATAAATCCGTTTTCCGTTTTCTGATGGCAAATACTCAATATCTTTTGCTCCTTCATTTGAAGTCCGAATAAGAACAAATAATCCTTTATTATGATCTTTCAGGAATGGCAAGTATGGAGTAATGCTGTCAAGTCCCATATAGGGATTAATGGTGATCATATCACATTCAAAATCCCCGGAAAAATGAGCTTTTGCATACATTTCTGCAGTTTTGGCAATATCACCTCGTTTTACATCACCGATTGAAAATGCTCCTATTGATTTGAGATAGGCAAGGGTTCTTTGATAGGCCAACATTCCCTCAATTCCATAAGCCTCATAATAGGCAATCTGAATTTTGTAACAGGCAGTAATATCGTTTGTGGCATCAATTATTTGTTTGTTGAACTCAAAAATAGCATCGCTTATTTTTAAAAATTGATTGGCAAAATGGGATGGGAGGTAGTGGTAATCGGTATCTAAGCCGACACATACATGCCCTTTTTCTGTGACATTTCGGAATAAATTATCTATTATCATAGTCTAAATTTGATATGCAAAATTATAAAAAAAAAGCCTTGCATTTGCAAGGCTTTTAAAAGTTATTCTCTTACTTTAAGAATGAACCCGGTTCCATGAACATTGCAGATTTCAACTTTGGGTTCGAATCCTGCTTTGTATTTGTCACGACGCCCGCCTCCGGGATTAAGATGTTCTTTGCTCACTTTTTCAATATTGATATATGAGCGTAATTTCGTAAGAAAAACATCCATACTTCTGCCCACAGAATAATCTTCATCACCCCATACTTGTTTTAAAATCACTTCTCTTGGAAGAAGTTTATTCTGATGTTCACACAATAATTTTAGCAATTCAGCTTCTTTACGTGTTAAAGTTCTGGTTTTGGTTGGGTGAAATAATTGCATTGCACTGTAATTAAAAACAAAATCACCAAACTTATAGATTTTTTCTTCATAAAGAATTTCTTCTTCCTTATGGATGATTCGACTTCTTCTTAAAATAGCTTCAATACGAAGAGCAAGCTCTTCAGTGCTGAATGGCTTTGTGATATAATCATCACAGCCTAGTTTAAATCCTTTAATCTTATCTTCTTTTGTTGTTTTCGCAGTGAGGAAAATAACAGGAATGTTAGGGTCAATTTTTTTAATTTCCTGAATTAAAGTAAATCCATCCTTGTCGGGCATCATTACATCCAGAATACAAATATCAAAATGACCTTTATTAAATGCTTTTGATGCTGATTCTCCATCTCCGAAATCAACTACATCGAAATCAAGCATTTCTAAGTAATCCCTTAACACAAAGCGAAGATTTTGACTATCTTCGACTAACATAACTTTACCTTTTGAATTTCCCATAATATTAAATTTTATTTTTTTCTCTTCAATTATATTATCAAATAATTCTTTTGGAAACGTAATTATTGACAAAAAATTGTTTTTTTCAAATATTTTTTAGAATGCAATAATAAATAAAAAAAATATAAATTGATAACTATTTTGAAAAAAAATCTTTTTGTTTTTTCTAAAGTGCTGTAAATCAGTTTAATATTTTTTTTGATCAAACTAAATTATTTTTTTGAAAAAAAGAACATTTTTTTTAAAGTTTATATTAAGTTATTTGTGCTATTTTTGTGTTTTTCTAGTTAATAACCATATGTAGATGATTTTTTTTATTCAGTAGTTCATACTTTAACTCTCAATATTATGATGAAAAAGGAAATATTTATAGCCAAAACTTTTGCCGGTATCGAACCACTTTTATACGATGAACTCATTGCTTTAGGTGCTGAAAATTGCCAGATAATGAGTCGTTCTGTTCAATTTGAAGGTCCAATTGATCTTTTGTATAGGGCTAATTATTATTGTAGAACTGCTCTGAGAATCCTTTTGCAGGTTGATAGTTTTTCTTTTTCCGGGAATAAAGACTTTTACTCGTCGATGTTTAATTTTCCATCAGAAAAGTTCCTTGATAAAGAAGGGACTTTGGCTGTGAGTACTACGATGCATAACTCAATTTTTAATTCCCCACTCTTTGCTTCAGTATTGGCAAAAGATGCGATTTGTGATAGATTTAGAGATAAGTATGGCGTTCGTCCTTCTGTTGATAAAGAAAATCCGGATGTGCAGTTTCATATTCATATTTTTAATGATCAGGCTACTCTTTTTCTTGACAGTTCAGGAGATTCTTTACATAAAAGAGGCTATAAGGTTTCAAACCATCCTGCTCCTATTAATGAAGTGGTGGCTGCTGCCATGATTAAGTTAAGCGGATGGCATGGGGAATGTGATTTAATTGACTTTATGTGCGGTTCCGGAACAATTCTGATTGAAGCCGCTATGTCAGCCCTCAATATTCCGGCGGGTTTCTTTCGCACTCATTTTGGATTTTTTTCTTGGCTGAATTTTGACAACAATATGTGGCAAAGTATAGTTGATGAAGCTCGGATTCTTTCCGATATTAATGTCAATTTTTATGGATATGATATCTCTCCCAGATATCTTGGAATGGCAAAAGTTAATGTTGAAGAAGCAGGTTTACAGGATTTTATTACTTTGAAAAAGAAGGATATGCTGTTGACATCCCCTGTGAGGACTCCTGCTTTCATAATCTCAAATCCGCCTTACGGAGAACGCCTTGAAGTAGATGATATTAATGCCTTTTATAAGCAAATAGGAGATACCCTTAAAAATAATTATACTGAATGTACTGCCTTTATTATTAGCTCGGATTTTGAAGCCCTTAAAAATCTTGGGCTGCACCCTTCGAGACGGTTTACCCTGTATAATGGGCAGCTTGAGTGTAAGTTTTTTAAGTATGATCTTTATAAGGGAAAAAAACAGTAAAATTAGAGGCTTTTTTTTGTAATTTTGCAGCTCTATTTAATTAACATCGCACCTTGGCATCAATTAAAAAACTAGCAGGACAAACAGCTATTTACGGCTTTTCAACAATTTTTGGACGCCTTCTGAATTATTTACTGGTCCCCCTGCATACCTATCTTTTTCCGCAACCTGCTCAGTATGGAGTTGTTGGTGAATTGTACGCATGGGTAAGTCTCTTTATTGTGATTTTAACCTACGGAATGGAAACAGCTTACTTCCGTTTTTCACAATTAGACGAGTATAAAGAGAAAACTTATTCTACTGCAACTATATCTTTGTTAGTTACTTCAGTCTTGTTTACTGTTTTTTGTCTTCTTTTTTCTCAAAATATTGCTGATGGTCTTCAATTTCATGAACATCCGGAATATATAAGCTGGCTGGCTGTTATTATCAGTATTGATGCCCTTACTTCTATCTTCTTCGCTGGACTTCGACTTCAAATGAGAGCTTTAAGATTTGCTTTCGTTAAAATTACCAATATTACGGTTAATGTTTTAATGAATCTCTTTTTCTTGATTCTTTGCCCGTATCTGGTGGAAATCAATTTTGCTCCTGAAGTGATTCATTATATCTATTCTCCTGAAATAGGAGTGGGGTATATCTTTATCTCAAATTTGATAGCAAGTATTATTACCTTGCTATTGCTTATTCCTGAATTATTCAAATTTAAACTGAGTTTTGACCTGAAATTGTGGAAGAAAATGATTTCCTATGGATTCCCTTTACTTATTTTGGGGCTGGCCGGAATTGTGAATGAAACTATGGATAGAGTGCTGCTGCGAAGATTATCACCACCTGATATTGCGCAGGCTCAGGTTGGTGTTTACAGTGCTTGCTACAAAATTTCTATTATGATGACAATTTTTATTCAGGCTTTTAAGTATGCTGCAGAACCATTTTTCTTTGCTAAATCAAAAGATCAGGATGCTAAACAGACCTATTCTGATGTGATGTCTGTTTTTGTCTTTATTTGTTCTTTTATCTTTCTTGGAATTATGCTCTATATGGATATTATTCAGCATTTTGTGGGACCGGAATATCGTGTTGGATTGGGAGTTGTTCCTATTTTATTGCTGGCTAACTTGTTCCTTGGTATTTTTTACAATTTGTCCATCTGGTACAAACTTACCGACAAAACAAGATTTGGGGCCTATATTTCCATTATTGGAGCTCTGATTACCCTGCTGTTAAATTATTTTTTAATTCCGGTAATTGGTTATATGGGTTCAGCATGGGCTACTTTTATTTGCTATTTTTCTATGATGCTGCTCTCATATGCTTTCGGTCAACATTATTATCATATCGATTATAAACTTCTTAGAATTATTTTCTATATAGTCTTTGCTGTTGCTTTATATTTGATATCAACATTGTTTTATTTCGATTCGTTTGGAATAAAAATGGCGTTTAGTAGTTTGCTTCTTTTGTTTTACTTTTTTATTGTTTATCTTATTGATCATAAATATATTAACCTGATTTTAAGAAGGTAAAATATTCTAATAATAAATCCTTGACTATGAATATAAAATGCAATATCGTTAACCGTTCCAAAAATGCATTACCTGAATATGCAACGCCCTATTCTGCTGGAATGGATCTGCGTGCCAATTTGGATATCCCTTTAACCTTAAAACCATTAGAGCGAGCCTTGGTCCCTACTGGAATTTATATTGAACTCCCAATCGGATATGAAGCTCAGATCAGGCCTCGTAGCGGATTGGCAGCAAAATCAGGTATCACAGTTCTTAATACACCGGGAACTATTGATGCAGACTATCGCGGTGAAATAAAAGTGATTTTGGTAAATCTGTCTGGTGAAGATTTTATTGTCAATAATGGCGAAAGAATTGCTCAAATGGTGGTTGCTAAACATGAAAAGGTAATTTGGTCAGAAGCTGAAGAACTGACTGATTCTGACAGAGGTGCAGGCGGCTTCGGTCATAGTGGCTTGCATTGATTAATTGTTGATTATGAAATATTTTTTTATCTGATTCGTTTTAAATAATTAGTCGATCCTTAAAAGTAGTATAAAAAACTGAATATCAACAAAATAAATCAAAAAAAAGGAAGAAGATATTGCAAAAAAGAGTATCTTTGCAGTAGAAAAACTTGCAAAAAATGTTAGGAAAATTA
>JAEWNB010000153.1 GCA_023392945.1 Bacteroidota bacterium | reverse complement strand
CAAGAATAGTTGCATCAGCATCCACAATGACAGGTTGGATAATAGTATCAGTGCATACATTATCCGGATCAAACAAAACACACCTGACATTATAAGTCCCTGGATCAGAATAGGTATGTAATGGATTTACTTCCGTAGAAAGCGGAGTGCCGTCCCCAAAATCCCATTCGGTATATTGAACCGGCAGGATGACACTACTGTCTCCGAAAATTCTGATAATACCTGTATTTAGAAATTGAATTTTATAATTGCACTCATCCTTGATTTGGGTGTATTCGAATTTCGAAGTAAGGTCGTAATAAGTAATGATTATATCCATTTCAATTTCGGCCCCGGTGTAGGAATGCATCACACATCGGACATAAGTCATATTGGTATCTATTTGTGCATAGTAACTTTCTGACCATGCGATTTCATTGTCATTATTATCATACCATGTATAGTCTCTAAATCCATTTGGGGCGTTGACAATAAGACCTTCGCAAGAAGTGGCTTTAAGTCTTCCTTCCAGACATTTAGCAGTGTAATAGCCATAACCGTAATGTGCACCGGGAATACAACCGGTTGCTATAATTTCCAACTTTACTTCTTGCCCTACGAAATTACGCAAATCAAAAGCAATCGGCATCCAGTCAACCCATATTGTAGTATCTCCAGTTGGATCTGTAGATAAATACCAGTTTACATCCTGTGCGGAAGGGTTCGGATAATATATTCCTCGCCAATATCCGCTATTTAAAAGATAATAAGCTTGAGGATAAATTAATTGATCATTTGAATCCAACATTCTGATCTGGAATAACGGGTTCTCTTGGTAATATCGATGAGGTAGATTAGTAACAAAGGAAAAATAGACATCCAAAATATTAAAGATCGAATCGGGTATATATTTATAAACAATACAAGCTCCATAAAAACCGCTTTCCCAAGGTGATGCATCATAATTTAAGCGAATAACTTCAATTTGAGGAATTCCATCCCAAGTGGGAAGTATTTGCAGATAGATTGGGGGATTTGTGTTTGGAATAGAAGCATTGATATCATTGCCTCCGGTGGTAATAAGAGTGTGTGTCCCCACCATTGTTCCCTGAGTGAAATTAATATAACTGTAATGAGTAGTTCGGTCATTTGAAGTATTATATCCTTTTCTTACATAGTTGGCATTCAAATTTGTAAATGA
Source organism: Bacteroidota bacterium (assembly GCA_023392945.1). Lineage (GTDB taxonomy): Bacteria > Bacteroidota > Bacteroidia > Bacteroidales > WCHB1-69 > JAGVVH01. Next base: position 11,526 of record JAEWNB010000153.1, on the reverse strand, counting down.
AGGGGGACAACCATTGTAGGCAGTCCATATTTGAGCTGAAAGTGTAATTGAAAATGATAGTACTATTATTATAACTAACGGTTTCAATAAAAAGAATATTTCTTCATCGGTTTTTTTCAAAATATTGTAATACTTCCTTTATGAATAGTGGTTATGCCATTGTAATCGGTAATGTATATAACATAATTATAGGTAGCATTGAAATAGGTTTTTCCAAAAACCTCACCGGCCCATTTAAAATCTTTATCAAAAGTGTGGAAAACCATAGTGCCATATCTGTCAAAAATAGATAATTCAATCTTCTCAACCAGGTTCTTCTGTGGCAGATAGAAATAGTCGTTTAGCCCATTCTCGTCGGAAGGAGAGATGGAGTTTGGCAATACAATATTGGGTACACATGCCGGGATTACAATAGCATCCTGTGCCACACAACCGCTAATATCGGTAACGGTAACGGAGTAAGTGCCGGGAGCTGTTATGACAAGAGAGCCAAGGGTAGAGCCGTCATTCCAGAGGAAAGAAGGCTCTTGGGCTTCAGTTTCGGCAATCAGATTTGCCGAGAACTGATCGCAGTAATCACCCTGTTGTTGAATAACCACTTGAGGATTTTCCACGATCAGGGTAGCATCAACAATGCTGTCGCAACCGTTCCAAGTGGCTCCGGGGAAAACAACCTGATAAGTTCCTGCCTGAGCAAAAGAATAGTCTGCATTATAAACATAGGGCAGGTTTTCCTGGCAAGTTCTGACAACATCGGTAGTATGGGCTCCAATGGTTGCATCCGGATCAACCACCACGACAAGGGTGATAGTATCTGAACAGACATTGTCGGGGTCAAACAAAATACACGTGACATTATATGTTCCCGGATTATCATAAGTATGCAAAGGATTTACTTCATTAGAAATCGGAGAACCGTCGCCAAAATCCCATTCGGTATATTGAACCGGCAGAGTGACACTACTGCCTCCGATAATTCTCACAATACCGGTATTTTCAAATTGAATCTTATAATTGCACTCATCTTTAATTTGGGTGTATTCAAATTGCGAAGTAAGGTCATAATAGGTAATGTTTATATCCATTTCAATTTCGGCCCCTGTACGGGAGTGCATCACACATCTTGCATAAGTCATATTGGTGTCTCTTGGAGTGTAATAACGTTCTGCCCATCCAATCTCATTGCCGTCTCTATCATACCAGGTGTAATCTTCAAAACCGTTAGGAGCAGTAACAATAAGGTCTTCTCCTTCGCAAGAAGTGGCAGTAAGACATCCTGGCTGACATTTAGCAGTATAATAGGCGTATCCCCAGTGTCCACCCCACATACAACCCGTGGCAATAATTTCTAGTTTAACCTCTTGTCCTATAAAATTTCGTAAGTCGAAAGCAATAGGGGTCCAGTCAACCCAAATAATAGTATATCCTCCTGATTGGCATGCATACCAATCAATATCCTGAGCTGCAGGATTCGGTGAAAAAACACCGTTGTTGTAACCTGTATTTAATAGATAATAAGCTTGTGGATATATAAGCTGGTTACTGGTGTTCAAAACACGGATTTGAAAAACGGGATTAGCATCATAGGTGGTATGTGGTAACTGAACAACAAAAGCAAAGTAAACATTAAGAATATTATTGATTGAATCTGGAATGAATTTATAGACATTTGATGCTCCGTAATATCCGCTACTGGAAGGATCAAGCTGTTCATTAAGCCTTATAACCTGTGTCTGAGGAACGCCATCCCAGGTGGGTAGCTTTTGCAGATAGATTGGGGGATTTGTCCCGGTGACAAAAGCATTGGGATCATTTCCACCGGTAGTAATAAGGGTGTGAGAAGATCCGTGAGTGCCTGCCGAGTAATTCAAATAGCTGAAATGAGTAGTGAAAGTACTGGAATTACTATAGAATTTTTTCAAGTAAGTGGCATTTAAATCGGTAAAGCTTGGAGGGCAGCCATTGGAGGCAGTCCAAGTCTGAGCAGACACTGTATTTACTATAAGAATTATAAATAGCAGTGAAAATTGTGATTTAAAAAATTTGTTTGATTTCATGATATATTATGATTGTTTGATTAATATATATTGATAAGTTATAATACCGTGATGCTACCGGTGTGTTTGGTAACAATTCCATTATAATCGGTAATATAAATTACATAATTAAAAGTGGAATTGATAGCCTTTTTTCCATTGACCTCACCGCCCCATTTAAAATCTTTATCAAATGTATAGAAAACCATAGTGCCATATCTGTCAAAAATAGATACTTCCACTTTGTCAACCAAGTTTTTCTGGGGTAAATAGAAATAGTCGTTAAGCCCATTGTCATCGGAAGGGGAGATGGAGTTTGGCAATACAATATTGGGTACACATGCCGGGATTACAATAGCATCCTGTGCCACACAACCGCTAATATCGGTAACGGTAACAGAGTAAGTGCCGGGAGCTGTTATGACAAGAGAGCCAAGGGTAGAGCCGTCATTCCAGAGGAAAGAAGGCTCTTGGGCTTCGGTTTCGGCAATCAGATTTGCCGAGAACTGATCGCAGTAATCACCTTGTTGTTGAATTACAACCTGTGGATTTTCCACAATCAGGGTAGCATCAACAATGCTGTCGCAACCGTTCCAAGTGGCTCCGGTGAAAACAACCTGATAAGTTCCTTCCTGAGCAAAAGAATAGTCTGCATTATAAACATAGGGCAGATTTTCCTGGCAAGTTCTCACAACATCTGTAGAATGGGCTCCGATGGTTGCATCCGGATCAACCACAACAACTTGCGTAATGGTATCGGCACAAACATTGTCGGGGTCAAACAAAACACACCTGACATTATAAGTCCCCGGATCATCATAAGTATGTAAAGGATTTACTTCGTTGGAAAGAGGAGAGCCGTCCCCAAAATCCCATTCGGTATATTGAACCGGCAGGGTGACACTACTGCCTCCGATAATTCTCACAATACCGGTATTTTCAAATTGAATCTTATAATTGCACTCATCTTTGATTTGGGTGTATTCAAATTGTGAAGTAAGGTCGTAATAGGTAATATTTATATCCATTTCAATTTCGGCGCCGGTACGGGAGTGCATCACACATCTGGCGTAGGTCATATTGGTATCTCTTGGGGTGTAATAACGTTCTGCCCATCCAATCTCATTGCCGTCACTGTCATACCAGGTGTAATCTTCAAAACCGTTAGGAGCGGTAACAATAAGGTCTTCCCCTTCGCAAGAAGTGGCTGTAAGTCTTCCTTCCAAGCATTTAGCAGTGTAATAGGCGTATCCCCAGTGTCCGCTATACATACAACCCGTGGCAATAAGTTCTAATTTAACCTCTTGTCCAACGAAATTTCGTAAGTCGAAAGCAATAGGAGTCCAGTCAACCCAGATAGCAGTTTCATAACCTGATCCGCAAAGATACCATGAAATATTTTGAGCAGCAGGATTTGGAAAATATTGTCCATTGACGTAACCGGTATTTAATAAATAATAGGCTTGTGGGTATATAAGCTGATTGCTGGTGTTTAAAACACGGATTTGAAAAACAGGATTTGCATCATAGGTTTCGTGTGGCAACTGAACAACAAAAGCAAAGTAAACATTAAGAATATTATTTAGCGAATCGGGAATAAACTTATATACACTGGAGGCTCCGTAATATCCGCTAGTTCCGGGAGCAGTCGGTTCATTAAGTCTGAAAACCTGTGTTTGGGGAACACCATCCCAGGTGGGCAGCTTTTGCAGATATATTGTTGGATTTGTGCTTGGAATGTAAGCATTAATATCATTTCCACCGGAAGTAATAATGGTGTGAGAAGCTCCGCTGGTGCCTGCTGAGTAATTCAAATAACTGGAATGAGTTGAAAAAGTACTGGAAGTACTATAAAATTTTTTCAAGTAGGTGGCATTAATATTTGTAAAACTTGTTGGGCAGCCATCGGATGCAGTCCAGGTCTGACCCATGACAGAAATAGTAATGAATAACAAAGATGTAACGAAAAAAGTTACTTTCATTAAATGACGGAATTTTCTCATCGTTTTTTAAGATTTATATTAATAATAGTTTTTTTAATTTGTTTTTTATCCGAAGCAAAGATGCATTTTTTATTTCAAAATTAATGACGCAGTTGACTTTTTTTTGTTGCCTGAGTAGTGATTTTATTTTTTCAATTCAATTCTTTTTACTCAATAAAAAAATCCCCGAGTAATCGGGGATTTTAAAGATATACTGAACAGCTGTTATTAATTTACTTTAAATTTGGTATCACCGGTTTTAAAGAAATTGACAATCTGATTAGCGGATGCCAATCCGGCATTGATATTGGCTTCGGCAGTCTCAGCACCCATCTTCTTTGGTGTTGCAAAGAAACGTGTGGTAAACTTCTCAGACATAATATCTTTATTTTCAGGAGCAATGTCAGTGGCATATTTTAAATCGGCTCTCTCTTCCATCACTTTTACTATTTCTTCTTCATTGATGACCTCTTTGCGGGCTGTGTTAATTAAGCATCCGCCTTTTGGCATTTTGGAGAGTAAATTGTAGCCGATGGATTTTTTGGTTTGTTCATTGGCAGGAATATGCAAAGAAACAAAATGGCAGGTTGTATAGAGCTCTTCAGCACTATTTACAGGAATAATGCCTTCGGCTTTCATAGCTTCTGCAGAAACATAAGGATCAAAAGCATATACTTCCATTCCAAAACCTTTGGCAATTTTTGCTGCTAATTTTCCAACATTACCGTAAGCATGAATTCCGAGTTTCTTTCCTTTTAACTCAGATCCGGTTCCCGGATTGAAAGAGTTTCTGGACATATAAATCATCATGCCAATGGCAAGTTCTGCAACGGCATTGGAATTCTGTCCGGGAGTGTTCATGGCAACGATGTTGCGGGCAGTGCATGCAGCCAAATCCAAGTTGTCGAAACCGGCACCGGCACGAACCACTATTTTTAATTTTTTGGCAGCATCAACCACTTCCTTGGTCACTTTGTCGGAACGTACAATCAGAGCATCTGCATCAGCCACTGCTTTGTGAAAATCCCCTACATCCGTGTATTTTTCTAATAATGCCAATTCATATCCGGCTTTTTCAATGATATTGCGAATACCGTCAACAGCGGTTTTCGCAAATGGTTTTTCTGTTGCTACTAATATCTTCATGATCTTATTTGTTTAATTTTTCAAATTCTTGCATACAATCAACTAATGCCTGAACACTTTCAATTGGACATGCATTGTAAACAGATGCTCTGAAACCGCCTACTGAACGGTGTCCTTTAATTCCCACCATTCCGCGTTCTTTTGCAAAACTCATAAAGGCATCTTCTTTGTCCTTATATTCAGGTTTCATAACAAAACAAATATTCATTCTGGAACGACTGTCTTTTTCTGCTGTTCCTACAAACATGCTGTTTCTGTCAATCTCATTGTAAAGCAAGTCTGCTTTTTTAATGTTCATTTTTTCAACTGCTTTTAATCCGCCTAATGATTTAACCCATTTTAGAGTTTCTTTCATTACAAAAATGGAAAATACAGGAGGAGTGTTGAACATGGAACTCTCATCAACATGAGTTTGATATTTAAGCATAGTAGGAATGTAACGACTTACTTTTCCCAGTAAGGATTCTTTCACAATTACAAAAGTAACTCCGGCAGGACCTACATTCTTTTGTGCACCACCATAAATGAGAGCGTATTTGCTAACATCAACGGGACGACTCATGATATCGGAAGACATGTCGGCAATAAGTGGAATGGGAGAGTTTATATCTTCTCTAAGTTCAGTTCCGTAAATTGTGTTGTTAGTAGTAATGTGGAAATAATCGGCATCCTTGGGAATGGTATATCCTTTGGGAACATAGTTAAAAGTAGTTTCTGCAGAGGATGCAACAACTTCAATCTCTCCTAAACCTTTGGCTTCTTTGATTGCCTTTTTTGCCCAAACACCGGTTTCAAGATATGCTGCTTTCTTTTCAAGGAAATTCATCGGAACCATTAAAAACTGTGTGGATGCTCCGCCCCCTAAAAAGAGAACTTTATATCCATCAGGAATTTCTAAAAGCTCTTTCCATAAAGCTTCAGTTTCATCCATGACTGCTTGCCACTCTTTGGAACGATGGGATACTTCAATAACAGACATGCCTGTGCCGCTAAAATCTTTTAATGCTTCGATGGATGCATTAATGGCTTCTTTTGGAAGGACGCATGGTCCTGCATTAAAATTGTGTACTCTTTTCATAATAAAATATTTAGATTTTAATTTTTTGGTTTTTCTTGATTGCAAAGATACAAATATATTCTATAATCCAAATAATTTAAACTAAGAAGAATTTTTGTATTTTTGCCTTATCTGTTTAGCTTTGTTCTTTCTCTTTTTTTTGAAAAAGTGATTCATTATGAGCCTATTTTCTCCCATTTTGATAACCGATTTTAATGTTACTTTTTATGAAGAATTATAAGTCTCTTTTTGTTGTTTGTCTCCTCTTATCCCTGATTGTTAATATCGTTACTGCCCAGGATAACAGAATAAAAAATGTTATTCTGATGATCCCGGACGGAACCTCTGCCAATGTGCTTTCCCTTGCCAGATGGTATCAGTTTTATTTGGATTCTACTCAAACCGAATTGGCTGTTGACCCCTATATCTGCGGATTGGTGAAGACGCACTCTTCCGATGCTCCCATCGGAGATTCTGCCCCGACTACTTCCTGTTACGTGACCGGTCAGCCTACCCAAACAGGTTTCGTCTCTATGTATCCTTTGAAGAGTTCTCATGATCTTCTGCCAATTGATTCTGCCCGTCGCTATCAACCCATGGTGACGGTTCAGGAAGCTGCTGACTATCTCTACGGCAAATCCAAGGGATTGGTCTTTACTTGCTACTTTACCCATGCAACGCCTGCCGACTGTGCAGCCCATTGGTATAAGAGAAGTGACTATAATATTATTGCTAAACAAATGGTTTATAATGATATTGACGTTGTTGTCGGGGGCGGAACTAACTTCTTGAATGCTTCGTTACAAAATTATCTTCGCAGTACCGGCAGTGAAGTAATTCTAAATGATAAAGCTGCTTTTCAGAATTGTAAAGCCACTCGCTATTGGGCTCTTTTTAATCCGGAAGAAATGCCCTATGAAATAGACAGAGACCCGCTTCAAACGCCATCGCTGGCTGAAATGACACGCAAAGCCATCCAAACTCTTTCCCAAAATAAAAATGGGTTTTTCCTTATGGTTGAGGGGAGTAAAGTTGATTGGGCAGCCCATGATAATGATGCCAAAACGATGATTACGGAGTTCCTTGCTTTCGATGATGCCGTGAAAGAAGCGCTCGATTTTGCTAACCGAAACGGCGAAACAGTGGTAATTGTCCTTCCCGACCATGGAAATAGCGGTATTAGTATGGGCAATAGAAATGCAAATTCCGGCTATGATAAACTTTCTCTGGATACTATTATGAAACCATTGAAAGAGTATACTTTGTCAACCGAGAAAATGACCAAGATTTTGCAAATAACGGAACCCAAGGAAATAAAATCTCTCTTTAAAAAGTACTATAATATTGTTTTATCCGATACTGAAATTAATCTGCTCTATGCGGCCAAAGATTATAAAATGTCTCCCCTGAAAAACAAGGATGCTGCTTCTCCGCTGACACTTCAATATGCCGTTTCCAAGATTCTGTATGACAGAACTTTTATTGGGTTTACTACTTACGGTCATACAGGCGAGGATGTCTTTCTGGCTGTTTATCATCCAACCAATCAAATCCCGACCGGCTTGAATAGTAATATTGATATTAACCGCTATCTTTGTCATCAGCTCGGCCTGGAGGAACAATTACCCGCACTTACGGATAATTTGTTTGCGAAACATCAGGATGTTTTCGGAAATCTTAAAAATGTAAAATGTGCTGTTGACAGCCTTGCCCCTGATAAATATATTCTTACTGTCAGAGATAAAAAAAATAGTATGGAAATAGAAAGCTATACCAACTATGTGATTTTTAATAAGGAAAAAATATATTTAAATTCTCTCATTATTTATGTAGATAAAAATCAAACTTTTTATTTACCTAAAGAATTGAGAAAATATTTCGAGAAATAGTTGCTTTATTTTCTTTTAGCATTACTAACCTAAAATATGTATTATGTTTCATTGGATTCGCGAATTTCTGCTTAATTTTTTTAATGCTCTGGGCTTTCCGGGTTCCTGGTCAAAAATAGTCACTGCCCTGATTATTATGGTCGGATTGTTTTTTGTCTGGACCATTCTCTACTATCTGATCAGGGTGATTGCCATTTATTCGCTCCGTTTTTCGAACCGACGACGTCCCTCTTTATGGAAACAGTCGATGTTGGACGAAAAGCTCCTGATTTATTTTGCCATGGCAATCCCTGCTTTCTCTATTAAAAAGATAATCTCTCAGTGCTTCGTGATGGGAAGCAACAGCGAAGGCTTCTTTTCGGCAGTTGTCAATATCTTTTTAGTGATCATTATCACGCTGATTATCTCGTCAGTCCTTAAAATGATTGCCGATGTCCTGCTTCAAAAAGAGGCAACCAAAGATAAACCCATCAAAAGCTATGTCCAAGTGGTGATGATTTTCTTTTGGCTTATTGCGGCAGTGATGATGATTTCCATCATTATCAATAAATCCCCGGTCGGTCTTATTGCAGGTATCGGCGCTTTTTCTGCCGTGTTATTATTGGTGTTTCAGGATACTATTCTGGGCTTTGTCAGTAGTATCCAGCTCTCTTCCAACGATTTGGTGAGAAACGGAGATTGGATTACCATGAACAAATTCGCTGTTGACGGGGTGGTGGAAGAGATTAATATTGTTTCGGTGAAGGTTCGTAATTTTGATAATACCGTCTCTACTATTCCGGTTAGGCAAATGGTGGCCGACTCGTTCCAGAACTGGCGAGGGATGCAGGAAAAAGGAATTCGCCGTGTGAATCGTACTTTTAACATCGATATAACAACTATTAAGCCCTGTTCGCCTGAAATGATTGCCAAGTATAAAGAAGTGAGCATCTTAAAAGAATATATCGAGAAAATGGAATTAGAAATTGCTACTTATAATGCCGAACGAAACTATAAAGATGGGCTTGTTCCTGAAGGAAGACATCAAACCAATGTGGGCGTTTTGAGAGCTTATATTATTGAATATTTGAAACATAATCCTGAAGTGAATGCGAACGCTACCATGATGGTTCGACAATTACCCCCAAATGAATTCGGATTGCCTCTCAATCTCTATTTCTTTGTCAATACAACGGATTGGATTGAATATGAAAGAATTCAGGCTGACATTTTCGACTATATCTATTCGGTACTCGACTTTTTTGAAATTCGAGCCTATCAAAGAGAAGTGGCTAAAAAGAGTGAAATGTAAGATGAGTCAAAAGAATAATTCATACTTTTGCGGTGCCAATGAAAATCTGATTTAAGGGTTTCAGAATGGCGTAGTAAGTTGTATATAAATTAAATAAAACAAGTAAAAAAAATTACAATGAAAAAAGTAGCTATTATCATGATGATTCTGTTAGCCGTTATTTCGGGTAAATCATTTTCACAGGATCAACAAGAGCAAACCAAGGATCAAATTAAACCGGCCTTGGTAATCATTGACATTCAAAACATATATTTAAGAATGGTTCCCGAAAGAGAAAAAGAGGTGGGTTTGTACTACATCAACGGGTTAATTGAGCTTTTCCGGAGCAATGGCTATCCTATCATAAGAATTTACCATCATGATATTCAATCAGGACCGGAACCGGGTAGTGAAGAGTTTGAATTCCCAACTACCGTTTTAATTAATGAAAATGATGCTAAAGTAATTAAGACTTATGGGGATGGGTTCAATAAGACCGACTTGGATAAAGTTCTCAAGGAGAAAGGATGCAATACCTTATTTCTCTGTGGATTGAGTTCTGTCGGGTGTGTTCTGGCAACTTGGATCGGGGCACAAAACCACGATTATAAAGCTTTTATGGTTAAGGATGCCATTATGAGCCATAATTCCGACTATACAAACCAAATTGAAGATATGTTTGATGCCATTGGCTATGGTGTAGTGAAGCTAATAGTTGAAAGTTCTGAGAAATAATCATATAAATAAGTATTTCCAATAGCTATCATGTGCCACAGAAACCAAGGTTTTTGTGGTATGTAATAGGTAAATAAATTTATGTAGAGACGCGATTTATCGCGTCTTAAATAAACAGATTGTCGCGGAAAATGGGCGTGGTCTCTACAAATTAATTTTTCTGTTTGAAAGAATTGCGAACGGTATGGATAAAAGCCTGTGCCGCGTCTGATTGCTTATTTTCTTTATTCCAAACCATATATAACTTTATATTAAAATCGGGGCCGTTCCATTTCAGGCTTTTCAGGGAGTTGTCGGCAAGTTCCTTTGCTATGGTTATTTTAGGCAATAAGGCCACCCCGTTACCACCCAGCATCAGGAGTTGTTTTACGGCTTCGGGATTGTTGATCTCTATCTTTTTTTTCAGCGTTATGTTGGCATCCGCAAGCATTTTTTCCAAAATTTTCCGGTAGTTACAGTCGGACTTGGCGAATAAAAGGATTTTATCGTTAAAGTCGGCTACGGAATTTATGGTGCCGTTATAGACATCATCTCGCGGATTCGACACAAAAACAAGTTCTACCTTTGCCAATTCTTCAACATGCAGAAGCTTATCGCTAAAATTATCGGTAAAAAGAAAGGCCAGGTCAATCAGTCCCGCATTAAAGATGTCGTTCATATTGTAGCTCAGACACCCGTCGAGGTCAAACCCGATTTTGGGAAACATCAGTTGAAATTCCTTCATGATAGAAGGCAAAAAATAGGTAGAAACCGAATGCGGAGCTTTTATAACCAGATTTTCGTTGCTGCTGTTCAGACTTTTGAAATTGCACAGGATCTCTTTTTCAAGATCAATCAGCGGCCGCGTATATTCAAGCAGCTTCACACCGGCTTTTGTGAGCGTGATTTTGTTTCCGGTTCTGTCAAACAAAGCTTCCCCCAGACTGTTTTCCAACGACTGGATTTGCGATGATACGGTTGACTGGGCATAATTTAATGCTTCGGCTGCTTTGCTGAAACTTAGCATGATGGCTGCAACCTGAAATGTTTTTAGTTCTCGAAATTCCATTTTGTTATCATTTATTTCGATAAGGAGTATCGAAATTTACCGTTTTGATTTGAAAATACAATTGCATTACTTTGCAAAAGTAAAAAAATAAAAAACAAGAGCTCTGTAAATGAAGAAAAAACAATAAAATTTTAAACCAATGGTATTACGAAAACCCTTTTTCCTGAAAATTAACAATGAGAGGGGAGTTCGCAGACGCTGTCGTTTATTAATCGTTAAATAAATTAAAATATAAATAGTCGATCCTTAAAAGTAGTATAAAAAACTGAATATCAACAAAATAAATCAAAAAAAAGGAAGAAGATATTGCAAAAAAGAGTATCTTTGCAGTAGAAAAACTTGCAAAAAATGTTAGGAAAATTA
>JAEWNB010000148.1 GCA_023392945.1 Bacteroidota bacterium | reverse complement strand
GTAAAATCGGATGCGGAGGATTTGAAAGATTGTCAGAGCCTATTGAAATTAAGACAGGAGAGAGTAAATCAGGCGGTAGTAAAGCTGCTTCGCAGCCGCCGCAAGAACCGGATCCGGAACCTGAATTTACTCCAATCGAAGACAAAATAGTGAATTCAAACTATCTTCTTAACAGAACGGTGAATGGATGCTTAGGCAAAGAACCGGATATTATTTGGGATAACTTAATTAATTTGTATGAATTGGAAGAAGCTCAATGTGAGGAAGAAAAAGAACTTTTCTACTATCATCCGGACCATCTCGGCAGTGGTACTTGGATAACCTACACCGACGGAAGTGCCATCCAGCACCTCCACTATCTGCCGTTTGGCGAGGAGCAGATTGACCAGCGGCTCACCAACTTTAACTCCCGCTACACCTTCTCCGCCAAGGAAAAAGATATCGAAACCGGCTATTCCTACTTTGGAGCCCGCTACTACAACTCCGACTTGAGCATCTGGTTAAGCGTTGACCCCTTGAGCGATAAATATCCGAGTCTTACTCCGTATAACTATTGTGCGAATAATCCGATTAGGTTGGTGGATCCGAATGGAAAAGAGGTTTTTGTTACAGGGAGGGCTTCTGAAGAGTTTACTGCACAATTACAAGCTACAACATCAAATCTAATAATTTCAAGAAATGAAAAAAGTGGAAAATTATCTGTTGAGGGTAAAGCTAAGACACGTGATGAACGAAAACTTGTCAAAGCAATTAACAGTGAAAGAGTTACTGTTAGGGTTGAATCTGAATATACCAATACAATTGATCCAAAAAAAGGAGACCCTATTGCTCATAATGGTGGGGCTTTTATGGGAAATATGATTGTTTCTGAAGAAGGAAAGCGTAAATGTGTTGTTGCTACACAATTAGTAAATCCGGAATCCTTATGTGAAAAATCTGATTACAATGGCAAATACTATGGAGAAAGTGCAAGACATGAAGTAACTGAAGCATATAAAGGAGGATTAATATCTTTAAGAAGAGGAAAACCTGCCAGTATGGCATTAGGAAATAATCGTGTTTATAATAGAGCTGATAGGTGGGCTACAGATCAACCTGATGAATCAGGCAATACAAGTACTCCATATAGAACAACTCAAGTATCTCGGACTCCCTATCAAAGACAACCAATTTTTTAGATAATGAAAATATTATATGTGTTTTTGTTTAATATAAGTTTTATATTAATAAATTTAAATGTTTTTTCTCAATCCATAAAAGATTCATGTCCCAAGGAGTGTAAAATAATAAAAATTTCTAATATAAATGATGCATATTTAATTTATGTTTTTGTGAAAGAAGTTCATGAATATTACACAATAATTTCTTTAAAGACGAATATTCAAGAAGGTAATAAAATAAGAAAAGGACAGCATTTGAAATTGATATTACATTCATATTTTGATTCTAATATAATTTGGAGGCATGGGACAATTTATCCGGTTACAATAAATAAAACCACTATTTTTCTTAAGGAAGATGGACGAATTTGTGGAAATATTGTGCTTACTCCAAATTTACAAGGGTTATATTATATTAAACCCTAAAAGTAATTATTGAATAATAAAAAGCGTGTCAAAACATTTCCTACCTTTGCCACACAATAACCGAATCCGTTATGGATTGCCTGAAAATGAATTTCTATTCTGATAATAGATTGCCGAGGGCTAGCGACCATCTCGGCAGCGGTGCTTCGACGGGGCTCAGCAACCATTGGATAACCTACACCGACGGCAGTGCCATCCAGCACCTCCACTATCTGCCGTTTGGCGAGGAGCAGATTGACCAGCGCCTCACCAACTTTAACTCCCGCTACACCTTCTCCGCCAAGGAAAAAGATATCGAAACCGGCTATTCCTACTTCGGAGCCCGCTACTACACCTCCGACTTGAGCATCTGGCTGAGCGTTGACCCGATGAGCGATAACACTCCTTTTGCAACCCCTTATGCCTATTGTATTAATAATCCTATAATTCTACATGATCCCAATGGAGAAGATTGGTTTGAAAATGAAAATACGGGAGGTGTATATTTTGATAAAGATTTAAAAAATGCCAAAACACTTGGAGAAGGTTGGAAAAGAATAGGAGATAATGATATGTTTGGGTCATCAGCTAATGAAGCAATAAGGGGGAATCAGGATTTAGGAGATATATATACTATGTCTGGAGATGATGTCGGTAGAGCAGAATTTAAAGGAGAAAATGCGGAAAAATTTATGGACAAAATGGGATATAAGCAAGTTTCGACACAAGTAATTGAATATTCAAAATCACAAGTACAAAAAGAATGGACAAAAGCGGGAGTTATATCTGTTGATATTGGGAGCACAATTCAAATACCAGAGAAACTAGGTTATGTTCCAAAGAATTATAGTTTAATTAATTCCAGACAAATTGGACAAGGTCTTTCTATCACTAGAAATGGAATGACTGAATCTGTGAGTAGGTTAGAATTGAGTTATGGAAAATCTTCTTTTAATTGGATTTCAAAAATTACAAGTGGCTGGAGTGCCATTTTTGGGGGAAATCATGATTATAGGTCTATAGGTCCTCCTTGTATTCCAAATTATAATTTGATAAATAAATTTAAAAATATAAAATAATGAAATATAATTTATTAACATGTTTTGTTGTTATTTTACTTATTAGTTGTAATTTAACTCCAAAAAGTACAATACAATGGGAAGATGGTTTAATGTCCTATAAGAAAGATTTATCTGATTGGACTACTTTAAATGTAGATGACGTTATGTCTCATTTTCCTGAAAAAATATCTAATAAAAAATATTTTTGGCGTGGCCTTACTAATACGCCACTTTTTGGTGATAATAGTAATGGCGTTTTTTATGTAGAACAAATTCCATATAATCAGATCGTTTCCATAAAAAATGAATATTTTTTTATAGATTCTATCATGTATTATTCTTCAGAATCATTCAGAATTCAACATTATATTGTTAATGATACAACTACATTGTTTGATGTGTGTACATTATCTCGCTATCCAATTCCAACATTTTATTACGGATTAAGTGAGAATAAAGATAACCATATTTCTCAAAAATGGTTGAATGAAATGGATTCAATGAGGATTCCCAAAGAACAAATAAAATATTATGTTCCCGAAGATTTGATGGTTTATGTTATTGATGCTAAACCGGGTTTTTTTTGGAAGGATAAAGAAAATATTTTACCCAGACCTTCTATAGGAAAATGGAAAAACGGTTATTCACGAGGAATTTCTATATCAAAGACAGAAAGTCTTATTTGTTATTGGTTTATGATTTGGTAGCTAGAGAGTCTATTTGAAATTTTGTATAAAACGTGTTATATAATAATTTTTCCACACAATAACCAAATCCGTTATGGATTGCCTGAAAATGAATTTCTTTTCTGATAATAGATTGTCGAGGGTTAGCCTAACTCTCGGCAGCGGTGCTTCGACAGGTCTCGGCAGTGGCACGTGGATAACCTACACCGACGGCAGTGCCATCCAGCACCTCCACTATCTGCCCTTTGGTGAAGAGCAGATTGACCAGCGCCTCACCAACTTTAACTCCCGCTACACTTTCTCCGCCAAGGAAAAAGACATCGAAACCGGCTATTCCTATTTTGGAGCCCGCTACTACACCTCGGACTTGAGCATCTGGCTGAGCGTTGACCCGATGGCGGATAAATATCCTTCATTGTCACCTTACTGTTACACAGCCAATAACCCCATCAAGTTGATTGACCCTAATGGAATGGAGGTAGAATATAATTCATTTGCTGATAAAATACGTGTTGGTTTTTTGCGAATCATTGATAGTAAGTTTAGATCTCAATTTAAAACATTGAAAAATTCTAAAGAAACATATTCTTTTAGAGGATATAAAGATTCAGATGAAGGTTATGAAGGAGATTTTTCAACAGATGGAAATAAGTTATATATTAATTATAATATTTCTTCTAGTGAAAAAGATGGATCTAATTTTTGTACAAATTTAAGACATGAAACTCAACATGGGGTTCAATTTGAGGAAGGAAGAATTGGGTTTGAGCTTAATGATGTTGGAGGACCAGTGGATAGAGATGGGACTTATTTCCCAAATAAACAATGGACATTAACAAATTATGATGTTACTGACGAAAAAGAAGCATTTAATGCGGGTTTTTCTTTTGGAACAGTGTTAAATTCCGGAAAAATAAATGGAAGAAATTTATGGAAAAATGCAAGCGATGAAAAGAGAATATTTGCAATAAATAAAGAATATCCTGAACTTTCCACTCATCAAGATGAATCACATAATGGGAATGAACGTATAAAAACATCAAATGAATATAAAATGCCTTATAAACGAAGATAATAAATTATGAAATCAAAATATGTTTTATTTTTCATTTTTATTTTCTCATGTTATTATTTAAAAGGACAGGATAGACAAAATGTTCATTGTGGTTCAATAGCTTATAAAATACCATGGGATGCATATATAAAATATAAAAAAAATGAAAATACTGTTTTTTATGTTACAATGCAAGTTGATACAATAAAAGAAGTAAAGAAGAAATATATATGTATAAATAGCAATCAATATGTTTATATAAAAGATTCTTTAAATTATGAAACAGGTAAGTTTACAAAAATAATATTGCACGATTTCTATAATTTACCGACTAGGAATATTTATATGAAGAAAATAGGGACATGGCAATATGTTGAAAATGGAATATTGCGAAAGAAGCATTATGGAAAAAATATTAAGTCTCCTATTTTTAATCTTTAAAAATGTTATTGCTTTTTTGCCATGAATTTTGAATATGACAGTTGGAATCGTATAATGACTATGGAATACCCGGACGGGGAAAAGGTAGATTATAAATATAATGTCGGAGGGTTGTTATCAAGCATGAAGGGTTTTAAGGGAAATGCAGCTTACCCTTATATTGATAGCATTCATTATAACAAATTTGAGGCAAAAACGGAAATCTATTATGGCAATCAAACTTATGCCACCTATGATTATGACATATTACAAAGATTGAAGCATTTATCTTCTTATACTTCCGGAGGAGATACTATGCAAGAGATTGGATATGTTTTCGATAATGTAAATAACATAACAAGAATTAAGAATGTATCTGGGGTATTGAATAACGGTTTGGGAGGAAATTATGGAAGCAACTATTCTTATGACAATATGTATCGTTTAACCAATGCCCGTGGATCTTGGAATAATGGAACAAATTTTACATTTGATTTATCCATGGATTATGCTCAAGATGGAAGAATTTTACAAAAAAAACAAACTGCATCACAGCTTTTAGATGGCAACCAGACGTTAATAAATTATGAAAATACCTACACCTATAACGGAGGACAGCCGCATGCCTTATCTCATGTGGATGATAATGGATCAGTAAATCAGAATTTTGAATGGGATGCCAACGGAAATTTAATAACTCATGATCATGAACTTCTCGGGTCTCGCAAACTGTGTTGGGACGAAGAGAACCGTATCATGGGTGTAGCCGATGATAATTTTATAAGCTATTACACGTATGATGCAGGGGGAGAGCGAACCTACAAGTTGACGGGAGCATTTCAGGATATGATTATTAACGGACAGCAGTATAATTTTAATCTGATGAATAATCCGACACTCTATACATCGCCCTATTTAGTGGCGACTCCTCAAGGATATACTAAACATTTCTACGCGGGAAGCGAAAGGATACTTAGTAAAATCGGATGCGGAGGATTTGAAAGATTGTCAGAGCCTATTGAAATTAAGACAGGAGAGAGTAAATCAGGCGGTAGTAAAGCTGCTTCGCAGCCACCGCAAGAGCCCGATCCGGAACCTGTATTTACTCCGATCATAAACAAAATAAAGAATTTAAACAACATGCTAATTCGGACACTTAATTGTTTGGGTAAAGACCCTAAAATAATTGTGGATAACTTGAAAAAACTATATGGATTAAAAGAAACTCAATGTGAGAAAGAAAATGACCTTTACTACTATCACCCGGACCATCTCGGCAGCGGCACGTGGATAACCTACACCGACGGCAGTGCCATCCAGCACCTCCACTATCTTCCGTTTGGAGAGGAGCAGATTGACCAGCGCCTCACGGGATTCAATTCTCGCTATACTTTCTCTGCCAAAGAAAAAGACGTTGAGACCGGATACAGCTATTTCGGGGCAAGGTACTATACTTCCGACTTGAGCATCTGGCTGAGTGTTGACCCTATGAGCGACAAGTACCCGAGTCTAACTCCGTATAACTATTGTGCGAATAATCCGGTGATTCTGGTGGATCCAGATGGGGAAGATGTATGGATTCCAAACGAAGAAGATGCTGCTTTTATTAATAGGTTTACAGATCCCAAAAGTCCTGAATATTCAAAAGATTTTTCTGACAAATATCAAAAATTGGTTGAAGGTAAAAAGATTTATAAGTTTGAAAGCTGGGAGGGAAATGCAGACAGTGAGGGTTTATTTACGGAAAACAGTGATGAATGTATTTCTTTAATTAATTTTAAAAAGACAGCAGATGAAGATCCTACTATTGGGGGAGGTGCGGGAAGAACTTTATTTGAGGAAGTCTTTCATGCAGTTGAAGCAGAGGCTGATCCTGGACATGCTGGTAGTGTTGAAGAGGAAGCAGAAGCACATAAGTTTTCAGCATTAGCACCGGGAACCTCTTTAGATAATACTATCACTAAAGGGACTACTGTCCAGGGAAGAATTTTAAATGCTGAATTATTACAAGTTATGGGGTGGTTGAAAAATGGAATGCCTTCCACAGAGACCGAACATGGTATAAGGGGCGGAGCTCTTTATCCTAATCTTCCTGTATTCAGAAATCCAAGTAAATTTACTCCTATTATAAGAAATGCTATGACAGTGTTAAAAAAGTTATAGCTTCAATTAGCTTCAAAAACATTAATCATTAATTATTTTCCTATGAAATTTTTATTAGTCGGATTATTAACAATTTTGATCACTATAGAAAATATAGATGCTGAACCAATATCAAATGATACTTGCTATCCAATTCTTGTTTATCTCCAGACATCCGATTATTCTTACGAAAGAATTAATATTCCAATTGATAATCCCGATTTAAAAACAAAATTCGAATTTAAAAACGATAAATTACTTCTTAAGGTACAGTATAAAAACATTAATTGTAGAACTTCGATTTGTAATGCTGCTTTATGCTTAACGGATTCGATAATAGTAATATTAAATCCTGTTGCTTCAAAAAAAGATGTATCTGTAATTATGAGTATGCCCTCAGGTATGATTCTTAATCGAAAACAAATTTTTGTTGATACGAAATTTTATTCAACTGGGGCAACTAATTTTCATACAATATATGTATGTAAACCGCATGGTGATTGGTATAACTATTGTTCTGATGAGAATGTATATTACTATCGTGAATTTAAAAATGATAATAATGACCAAAGACGGATTAAGAGTAATATTGTTAAATATTATAAGACAGATAAGACTTTTTTTCTTCACAAGGCTATGTCTATTGTAAATAATGGCATTAACAATAGTCCTGATAATAATTATGGTATGTATATTTTTGATAAAATATATCTATGTAAAAAGCTGTATCTTTTTCAGGAGGGATATGACTTCATAAGGTTATTACCGGATAATCTGAAAAAGGAATATTTGGGAAGAAATTATAATTTTAACCTAAAAAATTTTCAATCCGGAATATATCATCAGAAAAAAGAGTATGAAAAAAGAGACAGTATAAATAAAGTTTTATCCGATAATTTATATAAAGAGTTCTTATGGAATTCCGATTATTTCTCATCTGATTTTAATAACTACATTTTAACAAAGCTAAGATATACAAATAAAGATGCCATTCTTGAAGAATTAAATACATATCCGGTTAATGATAATAGAGATTCTGTTGACAAGGAGATACTTATTAAACAAATTGAAAGATTTGATTTGAAAAAAATATATGGAAATTAAACAAAAACTCTATCTTTTCGGAGTGCATCTGAAATTTCATATAATGTGTTGAATAATTCTTACCTTTGCCTCCTAATAACCGAATCCGTTATGGATTGCCTGAAAATGAATTTCTTTTCTGAAAATAAATTACCAAGAATTAGCTTTGGCGAGGAGCAGATTGACCAGCGTCTCACCAGCTTCAACTCCCGCTACACCTTCTCCGCCAAGGAAAAAGATATCGAAACTAATTATTCGTACTTCGGGGCAAGGTACTATACTTCGGACT
>JAEWNB010000138.1 GCA_023392945.1 Bacteroidota bacterium | reverse complement strand
TTTCCATTTGAGCTTGCAACTTGCTTCATCCGGATACTGTGCCGAAAAATTTAATAGATTCATTTTTATTCTTTTTCTTGTTAATCCTGCAAAGATAATCTTTTTAGGCGAAATATTGAGTATTCATAAATAATAATTTAATAGTAAGCAATATAATGATAATCTCCTCACAAATCAATAAAACAAAATAAAAAGGGTGCTCTAAATAATTTTAAAAACGTAATTTTTTGGAAAAAAGTCAATAAAGAAGTCTTTGCATATATATGCAAAGAATCACTTAAAGAAAAGAAAAATGACCTGAAAATTTAAGAATCACTTTTCATACAAATTTTGTTTACTCCACTCTTTCAATTTTAGCTCCTAAAGCATTGAGTCTTTCAACAATATTTTGATATCCACGATCAATTTGTTCAATATTTTGGATAACACTAGTTCCTTGAGCCGACAAGGCAGCAATAAGCAAAGCCACTCCTGCTCTGATATCCGGAGATGACATGGTGGTTCCTCTGAGTTTATACTTATTAGCTAATCCGATAACTGTAGCGCGGTGAGGATCACACAGAATTATATGCGCACCCATTTCCTGGAGTTTATCAACAAAGAAAAGGCGACTTTCGAACATTTTCTGGTAGATAAGGACACTTCCTTTGGCTTGAATGGCCGTTACCAGCGCAATGCTGATCAGGTCAGGAGTAAAGCCGGGCCAGGGAGCATCGGCAATAGAAAGAATTGATCCATCCATATTGGTTTCAATTTCATATTCATCTTGCTGAGGAATGATGATGTCATCGCCTTTTTTATGAAATTTAATACCTAATTTAGAAAAAGTGTAAGGGATAATGCCTAAGTGTTCCAATCCGCAATTACGAATGGTAATTTCTGAATGGGTGATAGCAGCCATTCCCATGAAACTACCCACTTCAATCATGTCGGGAAGAATTCTATGTTCACAACCATGAAGTTCTTCCACTCCTTCAATAGTGAGCAAATTGGATCCTATACCGCTAATTTTGGCTCCCATCCGATTGAGCATAGAGCACAACTGATAGAGATAGGGTTCACAGGCTGCATTAAAAATAGTGGTCTTACCCTTCGCCATAACAGCTGCCATCACCACATTGGCAGTTCCGGTAACAGAAGCTTCATTCAGAAGCATGTAAGTCCCTTTCAAAGGATTAGCCGACAATTCAAAAACATTTGAATCGGAACATTTTTTAATTTTAGCACCTAACTTTGCAAAACCCTCAAAGTGAGTTGTCAGGGGGCGTCTGCCGATTTTATCTCCCCCCGGCGTTGTAGCATAAGCTTTTCCAAATCTCCCAAGCATAGGACCTAAAATCATGATAGAAGCCCTGATAGTTCCTGACAGTTTCAAAAATTCGAGAGTTTGCAAATAGTCGAGATTGATATTCTTAGCATGAAAACGGAAAGTATCATCGGCAAATCTGTCAATTTCAACGCCCATGGCTTTCACAATTTCCATCAGACGTTGCACATCTCTTATATTGGGAATATTGGAAATAATAACAGGTTCTTTTGTCAACAGAACTGCACAAATAACCTGAAGAGCTTCATTTTTAGCTCCCTGCGGAGTGATATCTCCTTTTAGAGAATGACCTCCTTGGATGATAAAATTACTCATAATTTAATTTTGAGGTATAACAATCGGGAATTCATAGTCAAATTCCAATCTGCAAGGCGCTCCAATTATATTGGTAAGATAGTCCATGTATTGGTCGGTAAAATAGAATTCATTGGGATCATAATAGTTGGCAGGGAGTGGAAAATTGCCAACATTTCCCATATCAATGGCATCAGTATGATATTCTTCGAGTTCGCTGTAAGGAACAATATCTCTCATTACGGGCATTTTACCATAATCTTCTCTAAGAAGCAAATCGACAATTTTGTCTGCAAGAGTGGAAGTAAGTCGTCGATCGTATTCATAACATTTACCGGATCTTGGGATATAGCCAGAAATTTGACCACGAGCTTCGATACCCAGTTTTTTGGAGATGTCGGAAGCGATAACGCCGCTGATTCCTCCGAAACGGGGATGACCATATTCATCAAGATCGGAACTGGCATAAACCATATCCAAGGATCCTTTTTCTTCATTCCACCAGCGAACACCTTCAGAAACGGCAATAATCAGACTGCGCTTTTTGGATCGCATATATTTCTCCTTAACTTGTTCGAAGAAGAAATCCTGACGTTCTTTAGTCATCTCGATTTCAGGTACCAGTGCCATTTGAGCTCCACCAAAAATTGCAGTTCCTGTTAGCCAACCGGCATCGCGTCCCATCACTTCCAACACCATAATTCGTTGATGTGATTCGTTGGTAGTATGTAATTTACTTGTCAGTTTTTTTATAGCCATTGCGCCGGATGGGAAACCCGGACAAAGGACAGTTTCATATTGTTTGCCTTGATAGTGGTGAATAGAGTGTGTCCGTAAGTCGTTATCAATAGTTTTAGGGAAGCCGATGACCGGAATTCCATATTTTTCATACATCTTTTTTGCAGCTCCGTTAGTATCATCACCGCCAATTGTAACAAGAACATCTATTTTATAACGTTCAATATTTCTAAGAATTTGTTGAGAGCGGTCTTCCGGATTTTTCTTACTTGGGAAAGGATTAGTACGGCTTGATAACAGTGCTGTTCCACCATAAATACCATTATAGGCACAGTTGGTCAAATCTACTACATCACCATCTCCAAGGAGCCCTTTCCATCCACGCTGAACTCCGTAAACCTTAAAACCGAGCATCGAAGCTCTGTTCCTAACACATTCAATACTTGAGTTAATGGCAGGAGTATCTCCTCCTCCCGATAAAATTGCCAATGTTTTACCGGCAAATAATTTAGTTTCTTTCATACTATATATTATTATACTTTAATTTCAGAATTTTAAAAGACATTCCTACTCGCAGGAGAGTACTAAAGAATAATAATCAATACTATTCTTAATCCAACTGAGCAAAGACTTTTTTCATCAGATTTGAACTCCTGTGATTTGCATTATGGCGGACATTATACTCTTCCAAGTACATTTCAGAAAATATGCCATCCACAATCTTACTTGTCACATGAGCTGTTAAATCAATGCTTACAGGTTGGGTATCATAAAGATAATAAGTAGCAAGTACCTGATTCCATGCTGCAGTAGCGCCACTATTATCCATCTTTGTCTTCACGGAATTGTTTAATGATTGAAGAAGATAAAGCGTCTTCACAGATTTAAGGTAATTTGTGGCTGCACTGTCATTTCCGTAAAGTATGGCATTAGGATCCGAAAAAGCTACATTATTAATTGCCAAATCGTAATAGGTAGTTACATTATCTCCGCAACTTTCAGCTGCAAGATTTATTTTTAAAATCAATGAATTAATAATCTCTTCATGACCATTGGCAATGAGGGTAGTAACAATAGTATTTGCAGAAGAAGGCAATCCAATTAGATAAGATCCTTCGTTATATTGAGAAAAACCGTTTGTATCACAGAGATGTGTTGTAGCACTGTCCACTGAAACCTTCAGGCACTCTTTCAAGGCAGCCGATATTTCGGAGTTTAAATATTGAGGACGGGCATATTCATTGGTTTCATCAACGCAGGAAGCAAAAAAGAATGCTAATAGGCCAAAAAAGAACCATTTAATTTTTTTCATTGTTTTCTAAATTTTTGGGCAAAGATAACTATTTTTGTCGAATGAAAATAAACTCTCTACAATTTATTCCGGTTACTGATTCCACCAATAAGGCACTTGCGCAATTGGTTTCAGATAATAAATTAAAAAACAATAGTTTAAGCGATTTTTTTGGTCTATATACCGATTATCAAATTTCCGGCAGAGGAGAGGGACAGAATAAATGGCAAAGCAATAGGGGCGAAAATATACTTCTATCACTCTATTTTATTCCACCTTTACCACCTTCCCAACAGTTTGTATTTAACCGTTTTTTTTCTCTAACAGTGAGAAAGACATTGGCTAACTATATTCCAGGAGTTAAAATCAAATGGCCTAATGACATATATGTAAATGATAAAAAAATTGCGGGAATATTGATTGAACATTCTATTTCGGGAGATACCATGGCAGGCACAATTGCAGGTGTGGGAATCAATATTAATCAAACTCAATTTGATCCGCTTTTGCCCAATCCAACTTCTCTAAAACTTGAAACCGGAAGTCAATATGATGTAATATCTTTGATTCATGAAATGATTGATAACGGAGAAAAAATCTATTATCCACAGCTTATAAATAAGCAGTATGATCTTTTGAAGGAAGAATATTTAGAACATTTATATCTCATAAATGAAATGCATTGGTATGATATTCGTGGCACAAAGACAGAAGCCAGCATTATCGGCACTAATGATTTTGGACAATTGCTACTGGAAGACAGACAGGGAATTATCTATACATGCGGGACTAAAGAGGTGAGATTTATGCTTTTTGATAATGACGTTGAGGGATAATGATTAAAGCATCTGTTTTGAAATATTCCCAATTCACTTCTTATTTTTTACTCTATTTTTCCCATCCAGTGCATAGCTGATTTTATGGTGGGAACATTTTTAATCGTGAGCATCAGTTTTTTATTAATCTCTTTCATTTGCACCTGAGGATGATTTTTTTGCATAAAGAGTAATATTTTGTTAAATAGTTCCGATTGATAAAAAGGAGCATTGATATCTCCAATAAAGTAACCGGTAAAATTTCCTTTTTTAAGGACTACCTTATCAAAATAGAGTTCACGGGCTTTATTGCGAAGGGGAATAGTTTGTAGCAACTCCTGAGTTTCAACAGGCAGCGGGCCGAACATATCTAGCAGTTTATTACGGAATTTTTCAAGTTCGACATCACTTCTGAGACCGTCCAATTCTTTATACAGGCTCATTCTTTCGCTCACACTGCTAACATATTCTGTCGGCAACAAGACACCAAGATCGGTTTCCAGAAGGCATTCGCGTTGTTGCATCAAGGCTGAATTGTCTGCCATTTCAAATTCTTTGAAATCCGTTTCCTGCAGTTCCATGATAGCCTCATTGAGAATTTTTTGATACATCTCGAACCCGATTTCTGAGATAAAGCCACTCTGTTCGGCTCCCAGTATATCTCCAGCACCCCGAATATCAAGGTCGCGCATGGCAATCTGAAAGCCGCTGCCGAGGTCTGAATAATCTTCAATTGCTTTTAAGCGCTTTTTGGCCTGCTCATTGAGTTCTTCGAAAGAGCGGACCATGAGATAGCAAAAGGCTTTTTTATTATTTCGCCCCACACGACCGCGAAGTTGATGCAATACATTCAGAGCAAAATTTTGGGCATCATTGATAATCATGGTGTTGGCATTGGTGATATCCAACCCTGATTCGACAATAGTAGTAGCTACCAGCACATCGAATTCTCCCTGAATAAAGCCGAGCATTATCTTTTCGAGTTTCTCCCCTTCCATCTGTCCGTGCCCCACTGCAATGCGAGCATCAGGTACTAATCGCTGCACCATTCCAGCAAGTTCCTGAATGTTTTGAATTTTGTTATGTACGATAAATACCTGTCCTCCCCTGCTTATCTCATAAGAAACAGCATCCCTTATCAGTTCTTCGCTGAAAAGATGAACTTCCGTTTGTATTGGATATCGGTTCGGTGGCGGCATACTGATGACTGAAATATCACGGGCACCCATCAGAGAAAACTGCAATGTCCGGGGAATCGGGGTTGCAGAAAGACAAAGGGTGTCAACACTGACTTTTACTTCCCGCAATTTTTCCTTAGCAGCTACTCCGAATTTCTGTTCTTCATCAATAACCAGCAGTCCCAGATCTTTAAATTCGACATCTTTGCTCAATAGCCTGTGGGTTCCGATGAGGATGTCAATACGACCCTCTTTTACTTTATTGAGTGTTTCTTTAATTTGCCTTGCACTTTTAAAGCGATTGATATAATCCACTTTGCAGGGCATTCCCTCCAATCTCTCGGTAAATGTTGTGAAGTGTTGCAATGCCAAAACAGTGGTAGGTACCAATACGGCAACTTGTTTACTATCGCAGACTGCCTTAAAAGCAGCTCGGATGGCGACCTCTGTCTTTCCGAAGCCAACATCCCCGCAGATGAGCCTGTCCATGGGATGTTCAGATTCCATATCCCCCTTCACTTCGACCAGCGTTTTAATCTGATCAGGTGTATCCTCGTAAATAAATGAAGCTTCCAGTTCCGTTTGGAGATAATTGTCCGGTGAATAGGCAAATCCCTTTTGAGCTTTACGTTTGGCATACAGCTTGATAAGGTCAATAGCAATCTCCTTAACTCTTTTTTTGGTCTTCTCTTTCAGTTTATCCCAAGTGCCTGAACCAATACGGTGAAGAGTTGGGGCAGTTCCCTCTTTCCCCACATATTTAGAAATTTTATGGAGAGAATGAATGCTGATATATAAAATATCACCGGATTTATATTCTAATTTTATTGCTTCCTGTTGCTTGCCATCCACTTCTATTTTCTCCAATCCGCGGTAAATTCCCACGCCATGGTCAATATGCACTACATAGTCACCCGGCTGCAGATCGTATATCTCTTTAAGCGTAAACTGCTCGCTTTTCTTAAAGCGGTCACGGATAGAGAAACGGTGATATTTTTCAAAAAACTGATGGTCGGTATAAAGGCATAGTTTCCCTTTTTCATCTCTAAATCCTTCGTGAACGATGAAGTCAATAGGGATGAAAAGATTTTCCAAGCTATATTCTGTGTGGTTATTCTTGTTGTAGGCAACCAGCATGTCGGAAATAATCTTGGTAACACGACTCAACTGGTTGGGGCTCTCGGAAAGAAAAAGGGTACACAGACCATTTTCATGGTTATTAATCCATTCCAGGAGCAAATAATCAAAACTTTTGGCAAATGCATTCTGGGGTTGAATTTCAAAATCAAGCTCTAGTTCATAGCTTTCGAGCATTTTGGAATTAATTTCAACTATCTGATGATCCAGAATATGGCGAAAGAAATCTTCGCCTGTAATGCATAGCTCTTGGGGTTCAAGATGTTTTAGGGTGGCGTTCAGGTTCTCAAACTCTCGAACAACTTTTTTGAAGTTTAAATCAATTTGGAGCTGAATATCGTCAATATTCATCAACCAGTATACAGTATTGCCATTGAGAAAATCGAAGAATGAGACTTTTTTTTCAACAATCTCAACCCCTGAAATCATTGGCATAATATTTAGGCTGTCAACTTCTCTGATAGAAAGCTGAGTACTTGGGTCAAAAAGGCGAATGGATTCAACGTTATCACCCGATAAGACAATACGGAAAGGATACTCCTCGGAGTATGAAAGAATATCAAAAATTCCGCCACGCCAGGCAAATTGCCCGGGCTCAAAAACAAATTCCTCTTGTCGGTAGCTGTATTCATAGAGGAATTCCAGAAAAATATCAATGGGAAGGAGCTCCCCTTTTTTCACGACAAAGGAGTTTCTTTTTAGATATTCATTAGAGACCAGTTTTTCTGAAATAGCATCGGGATAGGTCACAATGAGGTACTTATCCTCATGGGTAAGCAGTTTATTCAGAATTTCCGAACGCAGTTTAACGTTTGCATTGTCAATTTCCTCCAATTTATAAGCCCGTCGGTAAGAAGAAGGAAAATAGTGTACCTTCTTGTCGGCAAGTTCACTATTTTGATCATTCAGTAACACCTCCATATCACGATAGAAAAAAGCAGCCGTTTCCCTGTCGGGCAGGATAAAGAGCTGATGTTCCGCACGGTTTTGGAGCAGTGGAGCCAGCAGAAGCGGCAAAGAAGAGCCAACCAATCCACTCAGCGAAAGGCGTCCCTTGGGATGGTTTTGACATAAATATTGCTCCAGAAATTCTTTCTGTGGGGGGGTGAAGTATTGAATAAGCTCAGTCGGCGACATCAGCAATCTGTTTGACGATGCAAAAATAGAAAAAAAAACGGAGTCATGTATGAATATGCTTTTTGCTTTATTTAAAAAGGTTTCAAACCTCTTTTTTTGATACTTTTGCATCCTAATAATTACCATTATGAAATCCTATCGTAAAGAATTGTTTTTCAATATTCCCACTAGAAGAGGTCTTGTTAATATCACTTCCGATGTTCAGAAAGCAGTCAATGAAAGCGGAGTAAAAGAAGGGATGGTACTGGTGAACGCTATGCATATAACCGCCAGTGTTTTTATAAATGACGATGAAAGCGGATTGCATCACGATTATGAAGTATGGCTCGAAAAGCTGGCTCCCGAGAAGCCTTACAATCAGTATAAACACAATGGCTTTGAGGACAACGCCGATGCCCATTTAAAAAGAACTGTTATGGGACGAGAAGTGGTGGTGGCTATCACTAATGGCATTCTCGACTTTGGACCATGGGAACAGATTTTTTATTTTGAGTTCGACGGAAAAAGGAGAAAAAGAGTATTGATAAAGATAATCGGAGAATAGCGCCATGTTCTCTGTTGCTGAAGTTGCAACGGAAAGCCAAATAATGATCACTTGGAATATAAGCCGAAAATAGAAACGTAAACTAAATAAAAATGAAGATTATTGCTGTTGAGCCTATCGGTATGAGTAGTGCACAAATTGCCGGTTTTGAAGAAGAATTTGCCCATTCCGGGAATCAGTTTGTTTGTTTTCCCGATAGAAATGAAAATCCTAAGGTGCTGATAGAAAGAATGCATGATGCCGATGTGGTCATCATTTCCAATATCAAACTATACAGGGCAACATTGTCTGCCTGTCCGAAACTTAAAATGCTATCGGTTGCCTTCACCGGTATTGACCATATCGACTTGGAATATTGCAGCGAAAAGGGGATTGCCGTTTACAATGCATCCGGCTATGCTACTGTAGCAGTAGCCGAGCTTGCAATAGGCCTTATGCTGGATCTCTATCGCCATATCACATTACTCGATGCGGCTACCCGTCAATCAGGATGTAGAAATAACTTCCTCGGCAGACAATTAAAAGGCAAAACTGTCGGGATTGTGGGAACCGGTGCTATCGGAAGAGAGACTGCGTTTGCATTACAATCGCTTGGCTGCAAAGTAGTGGCATGGAATCGTACATCACATCAGGATGTGCTAAATCATAATATTCCATATATACCTTTGGATGAACTTCTTGCCATTTCTGACATCATCACGTTGCATCTCCCTCTCACCAACGAAACCGAGGGACTCATTTCCGCTGAAAAGCTCTCCTTATGCAAGCCCACGGCTATTCTGATAAATTGTGCCCGCGGGAAAATTGTAGATATGCATGCATTGTCAGAAGCCTTGAAAAATGGATTGCTGGCAGGTGCCGGTATTGATGTTTATGAAACAGAACCGCCACTTCCCCAAGATCATCCTCTTCTGGATGCACCCAACTGCATTCTTGTTCCTCACATTGGCTATGCAACTCGTGAAGCTTTCGACATCCGAATTGACATTGTGATGGATAATGTACGAAATTGGCTTCGATCCGTCTGATAAGAAGCTCTAATCACTTCCTTTTTATATTTACTATTCTGCTAAACTTCCGTTTCGGGTACAACAAAATATGCAATAGATCTATTGTTTAATTATTTTCCGAATAACAATGCTATTAGGAAGAACAATTCTGAATATATATTGTCCGGAGGGAAATTTCGTTAAGTCAATAATTGAAGTATTGGTAAAAGTAGAGATCAATTGACCTATGTTATTGTAAACATCAGTTCTTATTACATTATCACATGAGATTGATGTGACACCCGTTGTAGGATTAGGATAAATTACAACAGAGGAAATAATATTTCCATCTTCTATACCTTGTGTAATAGTGAGATGTAGAGTGACTGTACTGTCACACCCATTTTCACTTTCAAAAACTTGAATATAATCACCACTTTGGTTGTATGTTTGATTATTCCATGTGTAAGAACCAGATTCTGTGATTGAAAATTCTGATGAAGATGGATAGTGAAGTACAACATTCTTCGTTGCCATAGATGAACATCCATAATTATTATATCCTATTACAGAATATGAACCGGAATATTCGATCTCTAAAGATTGTAATGTATCACCTGTTGACCATAGGTATGAGTTTCCTCCATAAGCAGTTAATATAATACTCTCGCCTTGACAAAGAACCGTATCTCCCATAATAGTTATAGTTGGATTAGGATATACATATAAAGAAATATTAGCTGTTCCCACACATCCTTCGTTTGTTGTTCCAACAACTGAGTAAATTCCAAAGCTAGAGACAACTATCCCAGAGGTAGTTTCTCCTGTATTCCATTGGTAAGTGTCAGCACCTGCAGCAGTGAGAGTGGTAGAAGATCCCTGACAAATAGTTGTATTGCCGGATATGGTAATGTTTGGTATTGGATTAACAATGACAGAAACAGCCATTTGGGAAGAACATCCCTGTGAATTGGTTGCTGTTACAGTGTATCTTCCTGACTCATTTACATTAATTGCAGCTGTGTTTTGACCCGTACTCCACAAGTAGCTT
>JAEWNB010000023.1 GCA_023392945.1 Bacteroidota bacterium | reverse complement strand
TGTTTTGAATTTGTGATACTAAATGAAATATATTTTTAAAATCATAGACCCCTTTGTTCTGAATAAGCCATAGCGCAGCATTTACTGCTCCCATGGCAAGTCCCGAACGGTTATGGGCAATATGTTCGATATTGATAGTGTCGGCAAAGGATGAATAATGCACGCTGTGTGTCCCGGGGACATTTTCGACTCTGTTGGCTTTAATGGAAATATTCTCCGGATTTTCGCCATCCAATTCCCAGCCTTTTTTTCTTTTAAGCTCCCTCAGAATGAGGTTCGCCGTGGTGATGGCGGTGCCGCTTGGAGCATCCAGTTTTGTAATATGATGCGTCTCTTCAATCGAAACTTCATATTGAGGCTGCACATTCATCAGTTTGGCTGCAAATTCATTTATTTTAAAGAAAAGATTGGCTCCGATGCTAAAATTAGAGCCATAAATAAAGGCGTTGCGGTTTTTTGAACAAAGCTTAATCACTTCGGGCAGCCGGTCGAACCATCCGGTAGTACCGGAAACCAGTGGAATTTTATTGTCAAAGCAACGCTTAAAGTTCTCAATAGCACTTTCAGGAGTTGAAAATTCAATGGCAACATCACTCTTGAGAAAATCGGCAAATTTCACTTCCCAATCGTTTTCGTTGTCAATTATAGCTGTGATGGAATGATTTTGACGAATCAAAATCTGCTCAATTTCCTTTCCCATCTTCCCATAACCGATAATTGCAATTTTAGCCAAAATAATAGTTTTAAAATTTAATAGTTAAAGCCAATCCCGAACTAAACGTTCCGGTGTGATAATTATTGTTAAAAGAGGGTTTAATCTTCATGGAGAGATCATCAGAGATGTCAAAATAGAAAAGATGGGCATCCACTGTGGCATCAATAATATTGAGGACATAGAGAATAGCAAAAGCCCCGATGGCGATTTCCATATTTCGCCGGTAATAATTTTTTAAAGCAAGGACATTTTCATCGGGATATTTAGCGAGCTTGGGATTGAGCAAATCGATTTCGCCATTCATCCTGTGAATATATTCTTTTTGATAAAGCGAAGTTTTAGTTGAAAAATCATAAATAAAATAACCGGAAACGCCGAGACAGGCATATACAACGGGCACTTTCCACCATTTATGATTATAAATCTGCCCGCCTCCCGGAATAATAGAGAGCAACGCAGCAATCTTGGGATTGTGCCTTTTCCTTAATATGGAGTCTGTTAGAAGAATAGTATTCTTTTTTCCGCCGGTATCAGGGATGATTTTAGGAGTGTTGCGGTTGACCTCTCTTTTGGAGCTTTTGGTCTGAATATTTTCAGCAGGATTTTTTAAAGTTGCGGTATCTGTCTGAGAATATATAATTCCGGAAAATGAAAAAAGAAGGAGAAAGATAACTGCAAATTTGAATTTCATGCCAAAGCTATTAGATAATCTGAACGGAATAAATGAATAATATTGCTTCGATACAAATTATATTAACTCAATATAGAAATAATTTTCTTTAGCTCTTCATCACTGTTAAAGGCAATGGATATTTTACCTTTTCCGGAGATATCTTTAGATATTTTAACTTTAGTATTTAATTTTTTAGCAATGGAAGTTTGAAAATTAACCACCTGATCGGAAAGGGTAATTTTAATTTTAGTCTTTGGATTTTTATATTCGAGAGAATGTTTTTTAACCAGTGCTTCTATCTGTCTGACAGAGAGTCCCTGGGTAATAATATCATTCACCAGCTTAGCCTGAAGGGCATCATCTTCAATGACTACAATAGCACGGGCATGTGCCATGGAGATTCTCTTATCGCGAACGGCAATCTGAGCTTCTCTGGAGAGTTTGAGTAATCTCAAATAGTTGGAGATGGTACTTCTGTTTTTGCCCACTTTATCGCTTAATTCATCCTGATTCAAGTTGCATTCATCGATCAGACGCTGATAAGAAATAGCGATTTCAATAGCATTCAGGTCTTCACGTTGAATATTTTCCACCAAGGCCATTTGAATCGTCATCAAATCATCGGCGGTACGCACAAAAGCGGGAATTTCGGTAAGACCTGCCATTTTACAAGCTCTCAAGCGGCGTTCTCCGGAGATAAGCTGATATTTTCCATTCTCAACCGGCCGAACGGTAATAGGCTGTATCAATCCGTAATGTCTGATGGACTGTGCCAATTCTTCCAGTTTTTCCTCTTCAAAATCGGAACGGGGTTGAAAAGGGCTGGCTTCAATAGAAGCGATTTTAATGTAACTATTTGCATCCGATTTGATTCGGGCGGCAGAATTAGGGGCTATTACTTCCATGTCACCACCAAGCAAAGCACTTAGTCCTTTTCCCAGGGAGCCCGCATTTTTATTTTTATCCATAATAAACTCTCTATTGAATTTTAAATCCGTTGTTTACCAAAATTTCTTTGGCTAAATTCAAGTGATTGGTAGTGCCGCGCGACTGCACGTCATAAAGTAAAATCGGTTGGCCGTGGCTGGGAGCTTCGCTTAGACGAATATTTCTGGAAATAACGGTATTAAAAACAATGTTTTTACAATGTTGTTTCACATCTTCGACAACAGCATTGGCCAGTTTCAGGCGGGAATCGTACATGGTAAGTAAAATTCCTTCTATCGACAATTCGGGATTCATGCCGGATTGAATAAGACGAACTGTATTAAGCAATTTGCCAAGACCTTCGAGGGCAAAATATTCACATTGAACGGGAATGATAACCGAATCTGATGCTACCAGGGCATTCAGCGTAATTAAGCCGAGAGAAGGAGCACAATCAATGATGATGAAATCATACTCGTTTTTAAGGGCATGAATGGCATCTTTCATTCTGTATTCTCTTCTATCCAAAGAAATCATTTCAATTTCAGCTCCTACTAAATCAATATTGGAAGGAAGCAGAAACAAATTCGGGGTTTCCGTTTTAAAAATAATATCCTGGGCATACACATTGCCTAAGATAGCATCATAAACACTGTATTCTACCTCTTTCTGATCAAGGCCCACTCCTGCAGTAGCATTCGCCTGAGGATCGGCATCAAGAAGTAATGTTTTATACTCCAATACGGCAAGGGAAGCGGCCAAGTTGACAGCAGTCGTTGTTTTCCCTACGCCACCCTTCTGATTAACGACAGCTATTATTTTCCCCATTTTATGCCTCCAAATCTTCAAAATTTAAATCAACACCTTGTTTATTAGTGTCATTATCAAACAAATAATCTTCAGGAATTTTGCCTGTTTCAATAAAATCCAACACGCCCCCTAATGCATTCTGGAATTTGGAGAAATCTTCTTTATAAAGAAACAGCTTGTGTTTTTCATAGAAGAAAGTCCCGTTATCTGCATTGAATTTACGTTTGCTCTCTGTGATTGTTAAATACTTCTCATCATTTTTAGTAGTTTTAACATCGAAAAAGTAAGTACGTTTCCCAGCTCTTACAGTTCTAGACAAAATTTCATTTTTTTCTAAATTTTCCATTTCTCAATCTTGTTGTTTCATTTTAAATTTTAAAGCTGCAAATATAACATAAATTAGTAACGAGGGTTATTTCGTATTATTTTAATAAAATTATTTTCTGTTTTTTTGTAACTGAGCCTGTTGCTTTGCCAATTCTTCCATTTTGATTTGCCATTTGGATTTCTTGACAGGTTTCTGCATGTTTAATTTGATCTTGTCATGTAGACTATTTTCATTCACAGCCATGCGGAAAATCCACATTTGTAAGAAGGTAAATAAGTTTACTAAAAGATAGTAGTAGGTCAATCCTGAGGAGAAGCTGTTGAACATTCCCAAGAACATGATGGGCATGATGTACATCATCACTTTCATCATCTTTTGCGACTGCTCATTTCCTCCCGGAGCCATCAGCTTGTTGTTTAACCAGGTATAGAAAATAGTGGCTACGGTCATGAGCAAGGTAAAGAGGCTGACATGGTCGCCATAAAAAGGGATGTTAAATCCTAATTGGGCAACGGAATCATAGGTTGACAAATCTTCTGCCCATAGGAAACTCTGCTGTCTTAATTCATAAGCCGCGGGGAAAAACCGATACATGGCGATTAAGATAGGCATCTGCAACAACATTGGCAAACAACCCGACATAGGATTTACTCCGGCGCTTTTATACAAGCCCATCGTTGCCTGTTGTTTCTTACCGATATCATCCGGTTTGGGATAACGGGCGCTGATTTCGTCAATTTCCGGTTTCAAAACCCGCATTCTTGCGGAGGAAAGGTAGGTCTTATAGGCAACGGGCAAGAGAATGGTTTTGAGGAAGAAGGTGAGAATTAGAATGATAATACCATAATTCAAGCCGTATGCTTCCAACCAGTTGAAAACGGGGATTACGGCAAATCTGTTGATCCAATGCAGTAAGAAGAAGCCCCAGCCAAGCGGAACCAGCCGTTCCAGATTCAAATCATATTTCTTGAGTAATTTATACTGATTGGGTCCATAATATAAAGATAGGTCAAATCCGCCGTTATTAAGGTCATCAATCTCAAAGTCCAAGTCGGCACTCATCTTTTTCAGCAGAGCGCGTTCTGCTTTGTCCGGAACGTTGACTTCCAGCAATCCGGTGGAAAAATTACCGGAATCTGCTACTATTACAGAGGTAAAAAACTGCTGTTTAAAGGCAACCCATTTTAATGGCGTACTGAACTCTTTCTTATCCGAATCACGTTCTTTCAGGTTCTCTACTTCCGATAAATTGTCCATATAAAATAAGGAGGTAATATCCCTTTCATACTGGTAATTTTTCTCCATACTCATCAAATCGGCATTCCAATCAATCGTAAATTTATGATTATTAGGATACAAATACTCTTTCATATTGACAAAATTGATGTCAAAATCAAAGCGATAGTTATCGGCAGAAAAGGTGTAGAGATATTCAATATAACTGTCATTGTCCAGGGTTTCGCATGCATTGCCGGTGGTATCGGCATTCACCGGATGCAACTTCAGGGAAATGGTTTTCTTTCCTTTTTCTTTTATAAAAAGAGTATCCTCAATATCTGCAATAAACTTGTAATCTTTTGAATTAATGACTGATTGATCATTCAACATCAAAGCAATGTTGATAGTATTATTATTATCAAACAGTACCAATGGTTGTTTAACGGAGTCTTTTGGAGTATAATGATAAATATTCTTTAACTCAATTCTGGAGATATAGCCTCCTTTTTTGGAAATTGAATATTTTGCCAAATCCGTTTCTACCT
>JAEWNB010000019.1 GCA_023392945.1 Bacteroidota bacterium | reverse complement strand
CTGGCGCATATAAAATAATGAAGGATTTGGTTTAAAGAAAATTCTATTCCCCATTTCTTTGTATTCTAATCCCAATCTTTATATACCTGAAAACTCTTTCTAACTTTTTCCAGATAATTTTGGTCAAGAGATATTTCCAGCAAGAATTCCTCATTTTCAGGTGCTAACGCAATAATTTCACCCAAGGGATTGATAACCATGCTGTTTCCTTTATGTGGATTTCCGTTCCCATCTACTCCAACGCGATTTAGAACTATAACATAAGCTTGGTTTTCAATAGCTCTTGCCTGTGCCAGTATTTTGAGCGTTTCTGAACGTTGCGCCGGAAAATTAGCTATAAATAAAAGAGCATCGTAATAAAAATTCCCCTTTTGATATAGATTACGACACCATTTCGGGAAACGAACTTCATAACAAATTAAGGGTAAAAAGGAAAAACCATGACTGAAAACGGTTATTCTTTCGGAACCGGGAGTACAAATGGCTTTCTCATCTCCAAAAAATAGATGATGCTTGTCATACTGAACTATTATTCCTTCAGATGAAATCCAAAGAAGTCGGTTGAAGATTTTACCACCTTCGTTAATTGCCATGCTTGCCACAACATCACTCTGATAGAGTTTGGCAGTATTGTGAAGAAAAGTGACACTTGGTCCCGACATATTTTCTGCGAGTTTATCAAGATTAGACGAGAAACCCGTGGTAAACATCTCGGGGAAAATGATTATATCAGGCTTTGAAGTCATTTTCCTGAGCAATTCACTATAATGATTGATATTTGCAGAAATATCATTCGGGTTGATGTCAGACTGCATTAAGCAAAGTGAAACAGAAGAACTATTTTTCATTGAAATAGGTTTATATCGCAAAGATAAAACAACTTTTTAAACTAGATGAATTATTTTGAGATCATAATTTAGTGCAACTATGGCATAAAAAACGCTCTTCTTTTATTTATCTTTGCAACTTAATATATAGGAGTCGTAATGGAATTTCACAAAGCAAAATTTTCCGATCTTGATACTATAATGGAGATTGTTTTGCAGGCACAAAACTTTCTCAGAAAACTTAATATCAATCAGTGGCAAAATGGATATCCCACCCGTGAAATTATCAATCAGGATATTGCAAACGACAATGGCTATGTAATGACCGATGAGAAAAAAGTCATCGCAATGGCCACTGTTTTATTTACAAAGGAGCCCACTTATGAGCATATTTTTGACGGGAATTGGCTATCAAGTAAAAAATATGCTGTAGTGCACCGCCTTGCAGTTGATTCACGATTCACGAAAAAAGGAGTTGCAACCGCTATTCTTAATGAAATTGAAAAGATGACAATTCTTAGAGGAATAGGCAGTATTAGAGTAGATACTCATGAAGATAATATCCCCATGCAAAATTTGCTCAAGAAAAACGGTTTCGTTTATTGTGGGGTAATCTTTCTTCAGGATGGCAACAAACGGATTGCTTTTGAAAAATTATTACCTAACAAGGATAAATCACGCAATTGAAATTATCTTGTCAATTATTTTTTTCTTTTATAAAATGCAATAGAGTTACTTATTCAACAACTCAATATCATTTTCAGCCCTGTCGAATTTTCCCTTTTTAAAAACCCAAAAGCGCTTGCCCCAATTTTTTCGCTTTTCAAAATAATTGCTCCCACAAATTTCATACTGAAATTGTTCAAAATAATCCTTTAATAGAGCTTCCCCATAATAAAAGTGATTGATAGTTAACAAGGGAAAAGAAAGGACGGAGCTTAGTTGCTGCATTATGGGAAATTCATAACTGGTTGTGATTACAAAAAGTTTGTAGTTATATTTCCGACAATAGTCTATACAATAGTTGAGCAGAATGCAATGTTTGCTGGAACAATTCCAACTCCAGTCATAGACAAGACAACTATCATAATGGCTCATACAATCCAATAATTGTTTGGGATTTATAGCATATATTTTCCCATCATTTTTTAAGGCCGTATCAAGCGTTGCTTCGTTTGGCAAAAAAACAATGGATTTTTTATCCTGTTCACTAACCAAATG
Source organism: Bacteroidota bacterium (assembly GCA_023392945.1). GTDB lineage: Bacteria > Bacteroidota > Bacteroidia > Bacteroidales > WCHB1-69 > JAGVVH01. The sequence goes on along the minus strand of JAEWNB010000019.1, from coordinate 489 downwards.
ATAGCAGTTTGAATAGCCGGGCGTATCTGACAATTTTTGTATGTTAAAAGTAATACATCCACTAAGTAGTGGAATTAATAAGAATATACCTAATTTAAGTCGCATATTTTTTTAGTTTAAAAAAATGAATCGGACACACACTACGTGTGCCCGATTCATTAAGAAATTATTTAATTATTAACGGAATAATATATCCGCCTAGTTTTCCCATATCAGGATTCATTTCATAGACTCCTTCAGGAATCATGTAAACAGTGCCGTCAGAAGCTTCGCTATAGAGGTTTTCTTCTATGTAGAGTGAATAATCTCCTTCTTCAAATTGTTTGACAAGTTCTTCGTCAACCAATATTTCGGCAAAGAGGTTTCCCTCATCATCATAGAATGTGGAAGCAGTAATTTTTTCCGTTTCTTCATATTCAATTGAGATTTTGAATCTACAGAGGCCTGCTCCTTTTAAACAATCGTGTTTTTTTAGTCCCCAACCTTCCC
>JAEWNB010000178.1 GCA_023392945.1 Bacteroidota bacterium | reverse complement strand
CGATTAACCGCCTCAATTACATTGATCAACTGAATTCCGGTGTTAATAATGGCAATACTTCGTTTCATATTTATTGAATAATGTCAAATCCAGGCAATGATAAAAAATAAAAGGAGATTTTTCTCATTCTGCAATTAGTTCTTTTCTTTTACAACAAGAAAAATTTTACAACTGTGCAAAAGTAAAAACTTTTTTCGGATTAATGCTTTGCTATATTTTTTTTCATGACTTCCTGTTTTTTATCTTTATTTATACTTGTCTTAGGAGGAGTCTATATTCCCAATATTATAAACCTGAGTTCGATTAATCATCTTGCTATTCTGTATCTTACTAATAAATATATCTATTTTACCTGAGTATTTCATATTCAAAGATTATAAAATTATATTATTGATTACTTGGGCGTTCCGGCTCGCAAGCTCGCCGTCGGGCTTTCCGCTCATAGTCCTCGGCATGCTCGCAAGCTCCCATGCCTCCGGGCTATCCGCTACAATCCCTAACGCATTGCAATTCCTGACGGAATTGCTTTAGAAAAAACTGTAATCTGAACGGCAATTTTTGTTAATCGTTTGTATGTCAGTAAAAAAAACAAAAATTCTATGATATAATCGATTTTTTCAATTCTTTTTAACTCTTTAATTTTTTGTTTTTTTTGATGGTTAATAATCAAACTCAGATTATAACATTAATCAATAAGTTATCATCTATCTGAAATAAAATGTATTTTTGCATATTTAAGAAACTATAGATAATTACTAATAATTCATAAGAATGGTTACCCAAAAGGAGATTAAATTTTTAAAATCCGTTTTATCTGATTCAGATGAATGTATGTCCGTTAAACAAATTGCGGAATGGATAAATGGAATTAAATCATCCATCAATTTTGAAATCAAACAGATTCCCTTAAATGAACTTAAACAATGGAAATTTACGGAAGACTTGGAAAGTCTGACACATGTTTCCGGCAAATTTTATAGTATAGACGGAATTAGAGTTGAAACAAATTACGGAATTAAAAACACTTGGGAACAACCCATAATCAATCAGCCTGAAATTGGTTTTCTTGGAATTTTAACCCAAATGAAAAAAGGAATTCTTCATTTTCTTTTACAAGCAAAAATCGAACCCGGAAACATTAATGTGGTTCAACTCTCCCCTACCTTACAGGCAACCAAGAGTAATTACTCCCGAGTACATAAAGGAGCCACCCCTGCTTATCTTGAATATTTTAATGGTGAGAAAAAAGTACAGGTTTTGGTTGATCAGCTTCAATCTGAACAAGGAGCGAGATTTTTAAAAAAGAGAAACAGAAACATCATTGTTGAAATTCCTGAAGATGAAAAAATTGAAATCCCCGATAATTTTATTTGGGTTACTTTAAAACAAATTAAGGAATTGATGATTAACAATAATCTTGTTAACATGGATACCCGTACTGTAATTTCAAGCATAAATTATGGAAGATTTAGAACCGAGGAGGATTTTATTCAGACATTACGGCAATATGACATACCAATTCCAGTCGGAGAACAATTTAAACATCTAATTTCTTTGCTCCAATCTGACAGAAGTCTATACAATATTGAAGAGATTTTATCTTGGATGACTGCTTTGAAATCCAATTATGAACTGAATGTAGAAAAGATCAATCTCGGAAAGATCAAAGAGTGGTCTTATGACGGAAATACCATTTCACATAAAGCCGGGAAGTATTTTTCGGTCATTGGGGCACTTGTTAAGATTGGTAATCGAGAGGTTCATTCATGGGATCAACCCATGATAAAACCTGCACAGGAAGGCATTATCGGTTTCATTGTAAAAAAAATTAACGGAGTATTCCATTTTCTGGTTCAGGCAAAAGTTGAAATTGGCAATTTTGATGTGTTGGAAATAGCTCCTACCGTTCAGTGCCTGACCGGCAACTACCGTGAAAACATTAATGATTACTCTGTCCCATTTGTCAATGATTTTCTGGATGAAAAAAGTCATATTATAATCCATCGGTCACTTCAGTCTGAAGAAGGAGGAAGATTTTATAAAGAGCAAAATCTCAACATGATTATTGAAGCAGATGAAAATTTTCCTACTGATTTACCTAAAAATTATTTTTGGATGACCTATTCTCAGCTATTGATGTTCATGAAGTTCAATAATTATTTGAATATCGCAACAAGAAGCCTTATTTCACTAATTCCTTTTAATCTTTAAGCCATGTCTGTCATTAATATCGGAGTACTTGGATGTGCTACTATTTCAGAAAGATCAGTTATTCCTGCAATTCTATCATTGCCCAATCATTTTAATTTGGTTGCTGTTGCAAGTAGAACTAGTGAAAAGGCTGAAAAATTTGCTCAAAAATTCCATTGTGAGGCAATCACATCTTATGATGCATTAATAAGCAGAAAAGATATTGCTGCTTTATACATTCCTCTTCCCACCGGTTTACATGAGGAATGGATTAACAAGGCTTTGCAATCAGGGAAACATGTTTATGCCGAAAAATCTCTTGCCTATAACTTGGCATCTGCAGAAAAAATGATTAAAACTGCTGAAAAAAAAGGAGTTGCCCTAATGGAAGGTTTTATGTTTCAGTATCACAGTCAGCACGAACACCTAAAGTCACTTTTAGCACAAGGTATAATCGGAGATATCAGACACTTTTCTGCATCATTCGGATTTCCACCACTAAATAGTGATAACTTTAGATATGACAAAAAAATTGGCGGTGGTGCTATTTTCGATGCATGTGCTTATCCTGTAAGAGCCGCTTTCTTTATCTTAGGTGATAATCTGAAAGTTAAAAGCTCCTCAGTATATTTTGACAAAAATACCAATGCAAGCATATATGGAAGTGCCTTTATGAAAGGCATAAACGGCATTGGGGTTTCCCTTGCTTTTGGCTTTGACAATTTTTATCAGTGTAATTATCAAATTTGGGGCTCCAAGGGAAAAATTACCGTTAACAGAGCATTCACACCCAGGCCTGACCAAATTCCCACATTTACAATTGAAACTTCTGATAAAATTGAAATTATTGAATTACCTCCTGACAACCATTTTATAAAAGCTTTATCTGAGTTTCATTCAATTATCACGAATGAAAATTTAAGAGCAAAGCATTTCAAAGAAATACTTCAACAGAGCGAAGCTTTAGAATTAATTGAAAAATTAGCACAATGAGTTCAACTATTAAGTGTACGGTTCTTGGCGCAAACGGCTTTATCGGAAGACATCTGTGTTTCTTCTTAAGCAACCTTGGATTTGATGTATTTGCTTATGATATTCAAGATACGATAAATTCAAACATCCCAAATGGTGTTTTCTATGAACAATTTGATATTTGCAATCATTTTAATCATATAAATATTGAGGTGGATTTTCTTTTTAATTTTTCAGGCATTACCGGAACAAAGAATGGATTTGAAAATTATAGGTCTTTTATTGAAATTAATGAAATTGGGTTGCTGAATATTTTAAATAAAGTAAGAAAAAATGAAAAAAAGCCGGTAATTATTTTTCCTTCCACCAGATTAATCTATAAAGGAGAAGATGTTCCTTTGGCTGAAGATGCAATACAAGAGGCAAAAACAATTTATGCTGCTAACAAAACAGCCGCAGAATCTTACTTGAAAATGTATGCTAACTGTTTTGACATTAAATACATCATTTATCGCATTTGTGTTCCTTACGGAAATCTGTTTGACGACAATTTTTCTTACGGAACCATTGATACATTCCTTAACAAAGCAAAAAGGGGGGAAAATATTATTTTATTTGATGATGGCAATATTAAAAGGACATTATCCCATATTGAGTCCATCTGCATGCAAATCATTCAAACCATGATACTGAAAGAATCTTTAAACAATATTTTCAATATTTCGGGAGAGACTTTTTCTTTGAAAGAGATTGCTGATGAAATTGCGAACAGATTTAATACACAGGTAACCTCTATCCCGTGGACTGCAATAGACCATGCCATTGAATCGGGAAGCACTGTTTTTGACGCTTCTAAAATAGAGTCATTAATACCTTTCAGTAAATCATTTTCATTTAAGAAATGGCTTGATACAATTAACTTATAAAAATATATATAATAATTTTTCTAAGTTGCAAT
>JAEWNB010000168.1 GCA_023392945.1 Bacteroidota bacterium | reverse complement strand
AGAGCACATCCCTTTTAAGGATGGGGTCCTGGGTTCGAATCCCAGCTAGAACACTTCAAACTACTATCACGTAAAACAATACACTGTCAATATAACGATTGTCAGTGTATTTTTTTTGTAATTTGTATTTACCCTTTAAAAGATATTAGAATAGAATAAACCATTAATAATCAGTCTTTTTTAAAAATAATTCTTCTGATAATAAAAATTATTTACCTTTGCTTTTGTTTATAACAGTATTTATATAAATTTAAAATAGGATAGGAGTAATTATGGTGAATAATTTTCAACCATCAATGTTATTTAAGGCGGTTTTTCCGGGAAAATATATCCAAAGCGAACATGCTCTTGCGGAACTTCCCGGGTTGGTTAATTTATTTGGTAAAAATGGACTGATTTTAGCCTCTCCTTCAGTTAATAAATCAATTTTACCCGAATGTAATCGCAATTATGAAGGATTTCCTCTTAATGTGGAGCAATTTAATGGGGAATGCTGTGAATCTGAAATAAAACGATTTACAGAGATGGTCATCAATAATCATATTGATGTTCTTATTGGCATGGGTGGAGGAAAAACTATTGATACTGCAAAAATTGTTGCCGACAAAACAAATATTCCTGTTATCATTGTTCCTACTATTGCTTCTACTGATGCTCCGTGTAGTGGATGTGCCGTTATTTATAATGAACATGGAATTTTTGAATCTGTTTATTACCAAAAAATGAATCCACAAGTGGTATTGGTAGATCTTACGGTTATTGCTTCCGCACCCAGCCGTTTTTTGGTTGCAGGTATGGGAGATGCTTTGGCAACTTGGTTTGAGGCTAAATCTTGTATTGAGTCATCTTCAAAAAATGAATGTGGTGGTTACAGTACCTTATTGGCTTTATATGTTGCAAAACTTTGTTATGATACATTAATGAAGTATGGTAAAGATGCCAAAATTGACTGTGAAAATCATATTGCTTCTTCTGCTTTGAATTTTATCGTTGAAGCGAATACTCTCCTCAGTGGAATTGGCTTCGAAAGCTCAGGTCTCGCTGCTGCACACTCTATCCATAACGGACTTACTGCATTGAATGAAACTCATTCATTTTACCATGGAGAAAAAGTTGCCTTTGGTGTTTTGACAGGACTTTTTCTTTCTTCAGCAACTCCTGAAGAAATTGACAAGGTCTATTCATTTTGTGAAGAAATAGGACTTCCGACAACTTTATCAGATATCGGTATCAATGAAATTGACAAAACTCAATTGATGAAAGTTGCTATAAAAGCCTGTAATCCTCAGGAAGGAATTCATCATACAACAGGTAAAATTACTCCTCAAAAGGTGCTGACGGCTTTGATAAAAGCAAATGAAACGGGACAAAAAAGAAAATTGACCGGTAAAAAGAAAAAAGCCCAAAAGTTTCTTTATGTTGATAAAAATATAAAACTTAAAATAGTTGAATTGTCTGATGCTGTTGATATTTATAACACTATTAATAACCAGAGAGGATATCTCAGTGTATGGCTGCCATTTGTAGAATACACTAAAAATATTGACTATACCAAGAAATATATCCAATCTATACTTGAATCTCCTGATGATACTAAAATATATGTAATTCAATACAATGACTCTTTTGGGGGATTAATAGGATTTAATAAAATAAACAAACTGAATAAATCTGCAGAAATCGGTTATTGGCTTTCAGAACCATTACAGAAAAAGGGAATTGTTACAAAGTCGGTTCAAGTACTTATTGATTTTGCTTTTAGAAAATTAGACATAAATAGAATCCAAATTAAATGTAATACTGAAAATATCCGTAGTAAAAAAATTCCTCAACGGTTAGGGTTCCATTTTGAAGGAATAGAGCGTGCAGGAGAACAAGTTTCGGTAGAATCTTTTGTTGATCTTGAGGTTTACAGCAAACTTAAAACGGATTGAGTCCCTTCTTTTTTTAAAAAGTTCTTTCTATGAAAAAAAACAGCCTGATAAGTTTATTTGTCATAATCCTATTATTAACCGGATTTTATAGTTGTAAAGAGTATCATAAGAATAGTAAGTCCAATCCGTTTGGGCTTGATATTGTGCAAACTAAAAACATCTACTTAGAACAGGTTACTAAAAATCCTTCTTTAGAGATGTGTGATCTTGAAGAAGTTATAGACTCCCTTTGGTTGGATATACGTTATGCCACCATAAATAACTTTACAAAATCAGTAATTTATACCAAACCAAAAGCATACGTAAGAAAGCCTTTGGCAGATGCACTAAAATTGGTACAGGATTCTCTTTCTAAATTGGGGTTGGCTGTAAAAGTTTATGATGCCTACCGCCCGTATGCAGCAACACTGTTGTTTTATAAAGTATACCCTGATACCAATTTTGTAGCAAATCCTCGTTATGGCTCCAGACACAATCGAGGAGCTTGCATTGACATCACTTTTGTGGAAAAAAGAACAGGAAAAGAGATCCCTATGCCGACTTCTTATGATGATTTTTCTGAAAAAGCACATCCCGACTATGCCAATCTCCCCGATACAGTTCTTAAGAACAGAGCCTTCTTATTTTCAATCATGTCACATTTTGGGTTTACCCACTATCCAACCGAATGGTGGCACTTTGATTACAAAGATTGGAAAGACTTTCCTTTGATGGATATCTCCTTTGAAGATCTTGAATAAATCAATTCCGGGAAAGACTGATTCAATCGAATCAGATTAAAAAACTCTGTCAAAAATTTCATCAACATGCTGTAAGTAATACTCAAGAGTAAAACAATTATCCAGTTCATGTTGACTCAAATATTGACAAATAGAACTATTTTCTAAAAGAATTTGTTTAAAATCCTTTTCATTTACCCAAGCGTTCATGGAAAGAGGTTGAACCAAATCATAGGAAGCTTCACGTGAAAGCCCTTTGTTGATTAAAGCTGTCATTACTCTTTGAGCAAAGATGACTTTATGAGTTAAATAGATGTTTTTCAGCATATTTTCAGGAAAAATCACCAGATTTTCGAGAATATTGGCAAAACGGTTCAACATATAATCCAGCAGAATTGTAGCGTCGGGTAAAATTATGCGTTCGGCAGAGGAGTGGGAAATGTCACGTTCGTGCCATAAGGGAACATTTTCATATGCAGTAAGCATATAACCTCTTAATACTCGCGAACATCCACACATATTTTCACTTCCAATGGGATTCCGTTTATGAGGCATTGCCGATGAGCCCTTCTGTCCTTTTAGGAATGCTTCCTCAGCTTCGCGTAATTCTGTGCGTTGCCAATGACGTACTTCAGTGCTCATTTTTTCAATAGTTCCCCCAATCATGGCAATAGTGGCCATATAGTAAGCGTGGCGATCACGTTGCAAAGTTTGTGTCGAGATGTTGGCCGAACCAATACCCAGTTGCTGGCAGACATAATCCTGCACAAAAGGAGGAGTGTTAGCAAAATTTCCCACAGCACCGCTAATTTTACCAAACTCCACGTCTCTTGCGGCCGAGCTAAAGCGTCTGATATTGCGTTGCATCTCGTCGTACCACAAAGCCCATTTCAGCCCGAGCGAAGTAATATCGGCATGTACTCCGTGAGTGCGGCCAATACAAGGTATATTTTTAAATTCAAATGCTCTCTTTTTAATAACTTCCGCAATACGTTGTAAATCTTTTTCAATAATCGCATTGGCCTGTTTTAGAAGATACCCGTTAGCAGTGTCCACCACATCGGTGGAAGTTAGTCCGTAATGCACCCATTTTTTTTCATCACCCAGAGATTCGCTCACCGCACGTGTGAAAGCTACAATATCATGACGGGTTTCCTGTTCTATTTCATAGATTCTGTCAATATTGAAAATAGCCTTTTGGCGAATTAGCTCCACATCGGCAGCAGGAATTACACCCAAATTACTCCAGGCGGCTGCAGCTTCAATTTCGACTTTCAAATAGGCATTAAATTTACTCTCTTCCGTCCAAACGGATTTCATCTCCTGACGTGAATATCTGTTAATCATTTTTTGTTATTTGGTAGGCAAAAATAGTAAAAATATTTGTTGAAAAGAACAATGTTTTAATTGAGCAGAAACGCAAAACTTATTTTGCATTATTCTTGATTAGATAGCTAGTATTTCAAAGGTGAAGAACCGGATTACTGGAAAGCATATTTTTTTTGACTATTTTTGCAACCTAAAACTATTATAATGCGGCTATCGGAATTAAAAACCGGCGAGAAAGGGGTTATTGTTAAGGTATTGGGACACGGCGGTTTCAGAAAGAGAATTGTGGAAATGGGATTTATTAGGGGAAAACTGGTTGAAGTGATACTGAATGCTCCTTTAAAAGACCCGATTAAATATAAAGTACTTGATTATGAGGTGTCTCTTCGAAGCCAAGAAGCGGAATTGATAGAAATAGTCAGTGAACAGGAGGCGGCAGCTCAATTACAAGAAAAAGAGACCAAGCATGTAACTATTGATGAAGTTACTACAATCTCTGAAGAGGATTTGAAACGTATCGCGCTGGGAAAACGAAGAACCATCAACGTGGCTTTTATCGGGAATCCCAATTGCGGGAAAACATCCCTTTTTAACCTTGCCTCGGGAGCTCATGAACATGTGGGTAACTATAGCGGAGTAACGGTTGATGCCAAAGTGGGCTTTTTCGACTTTCAGGGCTATAAATTTAAAATTGTAGACCTTCCGGGTACTTATTCCCTGTCGGCGTATACTCCGGAAGAACTTTATGTGCGACAACATATTGTCAATGAAAATCCTGATGTCATCATCAATGTGGTGGATTCTTCTAACCTGGAACGAAATCTTTATCTCACTACACAACTGATTGATATGAACGTCAGAATGGTGATAGCTCTCAATATGTATGATGAGTTAGAAGCCAGCGGAAATAAATTGGATCATCATCTTCTTAGCAAGCTTATCGGAGTCCCAATGGTGCCTACTAACGGGAAAAAAGGATTGGGAATTGACAATCTTTTTCACGTTTTGATTAATTTGTATGAAGGGGGCGACTATTTCGACAAAGAGGGAAATATTGACCCCGAAATTCTGAAAGATATTAAAAACTGGCATGATACTGAGGTTAGTCACGATCATCAGCCACAAATAGAAGATTATGTTCATTCTAATGAAAATAAAAAGGATAAGATAGGGCGGACTTTTCGTCACATTCACGTGAATCATGGTCCCTTATTGGAACAGGCAATTGATGCCGTGAAGAATGTTATTGCCGTTAATGAAAATATACGTCACCGTTATTCGACAAGATTTTTGGCGATAAAATCTCTTGAACATGACAAAGAAATTGAAAAGATTCTGAAGAAACTTCCCAACGGAGATGAAATTATTAAGGTAAGAAATAAAATATCAGCCGATATTTTAAATACCATCAAAGAGGATAGTGAGACGGCTATTATTGATGCTAAGTATGGTTTTATTGCGGGAGCTCTTAAAGAAACTTTTATTGATAATCATATTGAAAAAAAGGGATATACCCGATTTATCGATTCTTTGGTCACTCACAAAATATGGGGTTATCCCATCTTTTTTGTTTTACTCTTTGTGATGTTTTCACTCACTTTTTCGTTAGGGAAATATCCGATGGATGGGATTGAATGGTTGGTTGAAAAACTGGCAAGTTGGATTGACGGAGTTATGAATCCTGGCATTTTTAAGGATTTACTTGCCGATGGAATTATTGGTGGTGTTGGGGCTGTAATTATTTTTCTACCCAATATTTTAATTCTGTATTTCTGTATTTCATTAATGGAAGATTCGGGTTATATGGCTCGTGCCGCTTTTATAATGGACAAAATTATGCATAAGATGGGCCTCCACGGAAAGTCTTTTATCCCTATGGTGATGGGCTTTGGCTGCAATGTGCCGGCTATTATTTCTTCCAGAACTATTGAAAGCCGTAAGTCCCGACTCATTACGATGCTGATCAATCCACTAATGAGCTGTAGTGCACGACTTCCTGTTTATATTGTGCTCATAGGAGCTTTTTTTCCCCGTTACGGAGGACTAGTTCTGCTCTCATTATACAGTATCGGAATATTACTCTCTGTTCTGATGGCGCGATTGTTTAGCAGATTTTTGGTCAAAGGGGAAGATATTCCCTTTGTAATGGAGCTGCCGCCATATCGAATGCCCACTTTAAAAGCCATTTTCCGCCATACCTGGGAAAGAGGGAAGCAATATTTGAAAAAAATGGGTGGTATCATTTTGATTGCTTCTATTGTGGTTTGGTTTTTGGGTTATTTTCCGCATTATGAAAATAATGTAGAACCTCAACAGTTATCTATGTCAGAAAACTTATCTGCTCAGGAAAACCAATCCTATCTCGGCAAAATTGGAAAAATTATTGAACCTGTCATCAAACCGCTTGGTTTTGATTGGAAATTGGGAATAGGATTGTTGTCCGGTGTTGGAGCAAAAGAGTTGGTTATAAGTTCACTAAGTGTTATTTATGCTGAAAAAGAGACTACTGATGTGAATTTGGGTTCGCGTATTCAAATTACTCCCTTAGTGGCATTTTGTTATATGCTGTTTGTTTTGATATATTTCCCTTGTTTAGCCACACTTGTTGCAATTAAGCAAGAATCCGGGAGTTGGAAATGGGCACTCTTTGCAGCATTTTATACTACGTTACTTGCTTGGGTGCTCTCTTTTGCCGTTTTTCAAATTGGCTCACTCCTTTTATGAAAATTATGACAAAAAAATATTTTTGATTTTACTTTCTAAATAATAATAGTATGAATTGGCAGGAAGTTTTGGTTATGTTGGCAGTTGGCGGTGCAATTACTTTTGCTATATGGCGTATTATTCGTTTTTTTATAAGAGTTTCAAAAAATGAAAATAGCTGCGATTCTTGCGATGCAGATTGCGCTTTAAGGGATTTGAAAAAAAAGAATGGCAAAAATATTGATTGTCCTTCTCCAAAAAAGAATTCCAAAAATTAATGATATTCCAGAATTTTTATCTGTCTTGTATCATGAATCTTTAATTCATGGAATTGCCAATATCCATTTTTTGTAAATAGTATCTTTGTTGCTGAATCTTATTCCTCACGTCTTTAATAGACTCCTGAAGATTTTGGATAGACTTTTTGGCTTGAGCGTTAGCAGTGGAAATCTCTTTTATTTTTTCTTCAGAAATAATAAGAGAATCTGCAGCTAAATCAAGCATATTGCTTAGTTCTTTAGAATTTGTCGCCAATCCTTGTTTGTTGTTCAGATTTTCAATAACGTTATTTAGATTTTCTATACTTGAATTATAATATTTTACTGCAGTACTTAAAGTAGTCATTGTTTTTTCGTATTCATAGTATTCAATTTTATCATAAATATTTTGCAGTCTATTTGAAATCAAAGAATTGACAACTCCGTTTCTTTTAATTCTGCGAGCTGACGAAATAGCCTTCTCTAATTCTGATGATTGCTCGTATAGAGCCAGTGAATCCCGATAATTAAAATAGGGTCGGTTTTTATTTTCCAACAAATTTTCGCTGTAGAATTCTTGATTTGTAATCGGATAATCTGATAATTGCCACAAAGGGTCAAAAGGCATATGGCTTTTGATGCTATTTTGAGGATTCATTTTAAAATATTCGTTGTTCAGCTTTCTGATAAAAGTTCCTTTTTGTACATATCCGGCTCCCCAAGTCGGATCAAATAAAAACCAGGAGGAATCAATTTGAGCAGCACACCACACATGATTTACTATGTCTACCTTTTCAAATTGTTTTGTATAACCGAAAACAAGAAATGTTTTAATTCCGGTTTTGGATGCAATCTCATTAAACAGTAAGGCATAATTCATGCATACTCCTTTTCTGGTTGCTAAAGTTTTTTTAATGAGATCAGCATAATCATCAGGATTATAATATATTTTAGTTTGGTTATTATCATACGAAATGTTGGTCGCAATCCAAATATATATTGCTCTTGATTTGTCAGTCTGCTTTTCGAAATTTTGATTGATGTAATTGGCAATTTGAGTAGTGGATAAACTTGAAGAAGTTGGAATCTGCAACATGCGCTGATCAACTAATAAGAAATCATCTGCAGACTGGGGAAAAGCAGCGTTGCTGTAACAAATACAAACCACAAATAGAATTAGAATCTTTTTCATAAATATTATTAACGATAAAGTAAAGGGTTTGTTTTTATCAACTCCTTTTTCTTGAAATTAATAAAGATAGAATTTGTATCTGTTACAGAATAAGAATTATGTTATTTTTGTAGATATATTTTTTATTCATAATGTTTGATGGAAAAAGAAATTAATCCCGAAACCCTATTTTTGGAAAAAGAGGAGCGTTACAAAGAAATGCTCTCTATTGTTAGGGCAGTAATAGAAAATGAAAATGATATGATTGCCAATATGGCCAATGTTGCAGCGATATTGAAAGAGCTATTCTCCTTTTTGTGGGTTGGTTTTTATCTGGTAAAAGAGAAAGAGTTGGTTTTAGGTCCTTTTCAGGGTCCATTGGCCTGTACAAGAATCCGATTTGGAAAAGGAGTCTGTGGAACGGCCTGGGAAAAGAAAGAAATTCTCCTTGTCCCTGATGTGAATAAATTTCCCGAACATATTGCCTGCAATTCAAAGTCAAGTTCAGAAATTGTTGTTCCTCTTTTTCATGATAAGGAAGTATGGGCTGTATTGGATATTGACAACTCCGAAATAGATTCTTTCAGTCCGACTGATAGTCTCTATCTTAATAAACTTGGAGAATTACTTTCTCATCAAATGTATAAATAATTATTGCTGTCTTATTCTTCTTTTTTCTTCACAGGAAGCGGGAATACCCCTCCCATTTCACCGATAACATTAATAAGTTCGGAATTCGATGGAAGGACAATCTTCGCATTATTCTGAAGTGATTTTTCTAAAGCTTCGAGTTTTCTTAATAATTGGGCATTTCCGATAAAATATTTTTCGGCAGCCTCATTTACAAGTCGAATAGCTTCTGCTTCCCCTTCCGCATGTAATATTTTAGCTTGTTTTACGCCTTCAGCTTCTTTGATTTTTCCTCGTTTTACACCGTCGGCAGTCGTTTCTGCAGCAGTAGCATAGTCAATAGCGGATATTTTTTCATTTTCAGCTTTCACCACCTTATTCATCGTTTCCTGAACATCTTTTGGAGGATCAATTTCCTTTAATTCTGTACGAACAATATCTATTCCCCAGTTTTTAGTTTCATTACAAAGGGTGCTGTGGAGTTCAGAATTAATTTTCCCCCTTTCACTATTGGCGGATTTAAGCGTAAGAGTTCCGATTATATTTCTGAGTGTTGTACGTGCTAAATTCACTATTTGCCATTGGTATCGATTAACATTGTATTGCGATGCTTTGACATTTTCTTCATCATCTTTTACTCTAAAATAGACTTGTGCATCCACGCGTGCATTTAAATTATCGTTGGTTATAATTTCCTGTGGTTCGGCATCAACCATTTGTTCCGTAGTATTCACCCTATACATTTTTTCAATAAAAGGAATAATCCAATGAAAGCCCGGTGTGGCAAATCGGGCGTATTTTCCGAAACGTTCAATTAACCCACGGTGAGTAGGTCTTACTATTCTTATGCCGCTTAGAAATAATATAATTATTACGGCAATGATCAGATAAATAACAAAATTGTTCATAAGTTTTTTATTTTTTTATTTTTCAAAAATACAATTATTTATTATATCATGATACCCAATTACATCATTATATTTTATAAAAAAGTAATTAGCTATTTTTTGATTAAAACGACCCCAATAGGCCTTTAATATTTGCAAAAATATAAATGATGTATTATTATTTTTCTATGGCCTGCCAACCGATATCTTCGCGATAAAAAAGCCCGTCACTTTTAATTTTACCTACTGCTTCATAGGCATTTTTCTGAGCTTCCGAAAGTGTAATTCCTTCACCTAATACGAAGAGTACACGTCCGCCATTTGTAATCCAAGTGTTATCTCGAAAATCAGTTCCCATGTGAAAAACTCTATTTTTGACATTTTCCAACCCAATAATAGGGAATCCTTTTTCAATTTTTTCAGGATACCCTTTTGATGCCATCACAACTCCCAAAATTGCCTTATCGTGCCATTCCGGGACAACTGTTTTATGATCCAAGAGATTAAGGATGTGCTTTAACAGATCGCTTTTCATTTTAGGGAGAACCACTTCGGTTTCCGGGTCACCAAAACGGGCATTAAATTCAATTACCTTTGGTCCTGAAGGGGTCAAAATTAATCCACCGTACAATATTCCGGTAAATGGGAATCCTTCTTTAACCATAGCTTTAGCTGCCGGTTTCATGATTTTTTCTATAGCATCTTCAATTGCCTGTTGAGGAATAACAGGAACAGGAGTATAAGCTCCCATTCCACCGGTATTAGGACCTAAATCCCCGTCATAGGCTCGTTTATGATCTTGAGCGATGGTAAGTGGAACAACCTGTTCTCCGTTAACAAGAGCCATCAGCGAGAATTCGGGACCTTCAAGAAACTCTTCAATAATCACTTTCCCTTTTCCGAATTTACAATCCAAGAGCATATCTTTAAGGGCTTTATCGGCTTCCGATTCTGTTTTTGCAACCACAACCCCTTTTCCTGCAGCCAACCCGTCAAACTTGATTACAATTGGAAGTTTCTTTGTATGAAGATAATTTATAGCTGGAAGGTAATCGTTAAATGTGGCAAAGTCAGCAGTTGGAATATGGTATTTTTGCATCAGAAGTTTGGCAAACTGCTTACTTCCCTCAATCATGGCGGCAGCCTTAACCGGACCGAATACAGGGATTTTGTTTTTAATAAATTCATCAGCAAGTCCATTCATCAGGGGAATTTCAGGACCAATAATGGTTAATCCAATATGCTGTTTAATAGCAAAATCAAGTAATCCAACAGTATCATTTTCATCAATATTAACACAAGAGGCTGCTGAAATAGATTTTTCTATACCGCGGCTGCCGGGAGCTACAAAAATTTGTGAAACCAATTCCGACTGTGCTATTTTCCAGACAATAGCATTTTCTCTTCCTCCTCGACCAATTATTAATACTTTCATAATAAAGAAGTTATTAAAAAAACATCCCTCTTTTAAGAGGGACGTTAAGACTGATTGTCATTATCTCACAAATGAACTTCTGAACATATTTCCAATTTGGGGATTGATTCTCTCCATCACCGCAACCTGATTTTCTGTCACTTGCATAGCTTTTTGGGCAACATCATTATTTCCGGTCAGTTGGGCTACTTTAATTAATTGTTGAAGTTTTTGAAAATCTTCTCCGATAGATTGATAAGACTCTTCCAAATTTTTCATATTATGATCAATATTGGCGTTCCAAAGGTCAATCATGGAATTTCCTGTCTTACTAAGTTTAATTTGTTTGAATTTAGGTTGTAAAAGTTTAAGGTGACCTTCGTCAATAACTGTAGTAAGTTGGTTAAGAATGGTAATATTGTTTGTTATATTTTCCGATTGAATAGCAAGAGAGTGATCGTTGCATTTTTCAAACCAGATGAAATCTTCAATAAGATAATCCAACATTCTATTGGCCATTTTCATTCCTTTTTGATTTCCAGAGGGAGTATTTAATTTAAAATAACCATTAATATAATAATTGGAAGTAATGGAATAAAACCACTGGTAGGTTAGTTTATATGGAATTACTTTATCATCCAGTACTTTATTTCCCTGGTCAAGAACTTCTTCAGCTTTTGCAAATTGCTTTTCTAAAATATATCTTTCAGCAAGTCTTAAGTACATATATCTGATTTGATAAACAAGTCTAAGGTTGTCTTCAGGGTTGTAAACGCGGGGATCATTCAATCCACCCCATAAGTATTGATAGGGTTCTTTTTTGGGAGCATTGGGATTGTTGACTTTATCTGAACGGGTATGGTCGTTGAAAACATTCATTAGATTGTTATACAACACATCGGGTTCAATTCTTCCGATTTCATTTCCTGATGGTCGTGGAGTTTTGATAGGTACCAATCGATAAGCAAGTCCTTCCAGTTGAAAATATTCTTCCAAGCCAAGATATGCTTCAGAACCAGTAGTCGTAGCATAATAAACAGGTCTTTCCCAATTGTTGGTGGATAAAATATCCATCATAATCATATAGGCTTTAAAAATTATATTTTGACCATCTGTTTTCATATTCCAGGTCAGTTTATCAACGATCAAGGAATCATTTTCAGGTTTAACGGTTCCATTAGCCAAAACTTTTGCTTTATCCACAGGTAGAGAGAAGCTGGCAGGAATTGCCCGTCCATTCTTTTGATAATCGCCACTTATAAGAATTAATTGTTTTGTATTATCAAATTCAGGAGATTTAAAATAGTTAACGACATCTTTAAGATTGATAAATTGATTATTTCCGGGGTCAAGAACTAATAAATCGCGCGTTCCGTCCTTATATTGATCCCACGTCATAGAGATTGGAAGAGGTTCTGAGTTGTATGCTTTTCTTTTCATTTGATCTACATACCAGCTAGTGCTTAAAAGGCTCAAATTACAAACGCGAACATCAGTACGATAGCCCTCAACTTCTTGGGCGTACCACAAAGGGAAAGTATCATTATCTCCTAACGTAAAAAGAATAGCATTGGGGGCACATGAGTCGAGATAATTTTTAGCAATGGCCAAAGCAGTATATCGGTTTGAGCGATTATGGTCATCCCAATTTTCACTGGCCAGAATTCCGGGAACCAATCCAATACAGATAAGTGTAATCAGAATAGAAGCTCCGATTTGAACACCTTTACGTTTCATTTTGTCAAAGAAAGAATAGAGTCCGAATACCCCAAAGCCGATCCAAATACAAAATGCATAAAAAGAAGCTGCAAAAGCATAATCTCTTTCACGGGGCTGAAATGCATACATGTTGAGGTAAAATGCAATGGCCAGCCCTGTCATAGCAAACAAGAGCAGTACAATAAACGAATTTTTTCCATCTTTCCTGGAATAGTAATAAATACCAATTAGTCCGAGCAAAAGGGGAAGCATATAATAAACATTATGACCGGGGCGCTCCATAGAAATCGGCAAATCTTTTTGATTTCCCACTAACGCATCGTCAATAAACGGAATTCCCGATACCCAGTTTCCATTATATACATCTCCTCGTCCCTGAATATCATTTTGTCTTCCCGAAAAATTCCACATAAAATATCGGAAATACATATAGTTTAACTGATAAGAATGTAGAAATTTTACATTTAGCTGATGAGTTGGAACTTTTCCTTTTTTCAAATAACGGAGTACTTCTTTGTCTTTTGCATTTCCGGAATTATATTGGTTCGTGAGCCAGTTAACATATTCATTTTTATGATTTGAATCCCACATTCTCGGGAAAAACATACATTCTTCCGGGAGGTAAACAGATTCTGTTCTTTTTTTATGATCAGAAATAATATATTTCTTACTTTTTTCATCTTTAACATAAAATGGTTTTCCATCATCATAATCAATAACTCTAGTATTGTATGATTGCCCGTAGATAAAAGGATTTGAACCATATTGTTCGCGGTTAAGGTAAGAAAGAAGGGCAACCGCATCTTCAGGATTATTTTCATCAATAGTTGGGTTTGCATTAGATCTGATGACGAGAGTAAAGAAAGTTGAATATCCGACTAACAGTAATAAAAAACTATAAACTCCGGTCAAAAGTATTTTTTTATCATTCTTATATCCATAAATCAAAGCCCAGGCAACAAGTCCGAAGAGTAATAAAAAGAAAATAATGGTTCCGGAATTAAAAGGTAGTCCGATAGAATTGATAAAGAAAATTTCGAATTTACTGGCAAGACTGACAATTCCGGGAATAATTCCGTAAAGAATAACACCTATCAGGGCAAAAGAAAGAACAAGAGAGAGAAAAACTCCCCATTCAGCTTTAGATTTGACTGTTCCTTTTTTAAAGCAGAGATATAAAAGGGGTGTAGTTATAAAAGCCCAAATAGCAAGCATATATCCGGTAGAAAAAAAGATCCCAAGAAAGAACGAAATTATAGCCAATGTCTGAACAACACCCATCACTGTCGCCTTTGGTGATAGCTTAAAATAGATAACCAGAACGATAGCCGGTAAAGTAAGTAAATTCAAAAGGTGAACTCCAATAGACAACCCCATGAGATAAGCTATTAGGATTATCCAGCGGTTAGGATTAACATTACTTTTGGGCTTATCATATTCTTCGTCCCATTTAAGAATACACCAAAAAACAAGAGCAGTAAAGAAAGAAGACATTGCATAAACTTCACCTTCAACAGCTGAAAACCAAAAAGTATCAGTGAAAGTATATGTCAAAGCGCCCACTAATGCGGCTCCAAAAATAGCTATTTGACGACCGGTGGTCATTTCGCCCAATTTGGCAACAAGTTTTTTTCCGAGCATGGTAATCGTCCAGAAAAGAAACATAATGGTTAAACCACTACAGATAGCCGACATTGAATTAATACATAAAGCAACTTTAGAAACATCGCCACCGGAAAACATAGAAAAAAAGTGGCCAATAATTTGAAAAGTAGGAGCTCCGGGGGGGTGTCCCACTAACATTTTATAAGTTGTTGCAATATATTCACCACAATCCCACCATGAGGCAGTGGGTTCGGCGGTCATAAGATAAACAGCAGAGGCCAAAATCGCTAAGCCCCAGCCTAATAAATTGTTAATTAGCTTGTACTGTTTTGTCATTATTGATGATGTTTAGATTGATATTTATTAATTGTTTTGACAAATAAAACGGCTAAATATAATACATGGTATTTTTGTTCTCTAATTTTCTTAATATTATATAAACCGACAAAGGTAAAAAACCATGAGTATTTTATTATATAGTAGCAGATTTAAATTGTTGAAGGAACCGAATATCGTTTTCAAAATAAAGACGAATATCGTCAGTTTTAAATTTTAGCATAGTCATTCTTTCCATACCAATTCCAATAGCATAGCCGGAATATTTTTTACTATCTATTCCGCAATTTTCAAGAACCTGAGGGTCAACCATTCCACAACCAAGAATTTCCACCCAACCTGTATGTTTGCACACCGCACAACCTTTTCCGCCGCAGATTCTACAGGAAATATCCATTTCTGCAGAAGGCTCAGTAAAAGGAAAGTAAGAGGGGCGGAGTCTGATTTGAGTATCGTCTCCAAACATCATTCGTGCAAAATAGAGCAAGGTTTGTTTCATCTCGGCAAAAGAAACATTTTCAGCTACATAGAGAGCCTCCACTTGGTGAAAAATACAGTGAGAACGCGAAGTAATTACTTCATTGCGAAAAACTCTGCCCGGACAAATAACTCTGATGGGTGGTTTTTGAGTTTCCATGGTCCTTACCTGGAGGGATGAAGTATGTGTACGAAGCAAAATATCGGGATGTATTTCAATAAAGAAAGTATCTTGCATATCTCGTGCAGGATGTTCTTCCGGAAAGTTCAGAGCACTAAAGACGTGCCAATCATCTTCGATTTCGGGTCCATCCACTTTGCTAAACCCAATTTTTTCGAAAATATCACACACCTTATTCATAATTATCGAAACAGGATGCATAGAACCTACTTCAATAGAGTCAGAAGGACGCGTAACATCAACATTGTGATCTGAGTAAACTACTGAAGAATCAATTTTATCTTTTTGTTCTTCAAAATAGTGCTGTGCTTTTTGTTTTAAGTCATTTACTTTTTGACCAAAAGACTTGCGTTCTTCGGGTGGTATATTTTTTATTTCACCCAATAAAGTTTGCAACTCACTTTTTTTGCTCAAAAATTGCAACCTGAATTTTTCCAGGTCTTCAGCATTATTTATAGTGAATTGATCAATATCTTTTCTAAGTTGTTCAATAGAGGTCATAAAAACCAATTATTTTCTTAGTTAATGTTTCGGTTTATTCTATAATTTTCATTGAAACAATTTTAATATCGGTTGTTGGTCTGTCTCTTTGATCTTTGGGTTGTGCCGCGATCTTATCTACAATATCCATTCCCGATACAATTTCTCCGAAAACAGTATAAGAGCCATCCAAATGAGGGGCTCCACCAATGGTTGTATAGCAATCCAACTGTTCCTGAGTAAGGGTTTTTCCAGTTCTCATGCCAAGCACTTCCAATTGTTCTTTTGGGAATGTCTGACCATCAACAATATAAAACTGAGAGCCGGAAGATTCTTTTTTGGGATTTATGTTGTCTCCTAAACGAGCAGCTGCAACAGCTCCTCTTTTATGGTAAAGTTTGCTGACAAATTCAGCGGGAATCGTATATCCCGGGCCTCCATTACCTAATGCCTGTCCTTGTTTTGCATTTTTTGAATCCGGGTCCCCACATTGTATCATAAAATGTTGAATGATTCTATGAAAAAGCACTCCATCATAATAATGTTCTTTGACCAATTTAATAAAATTGTCTCTGTGAAGAGGCGTTTCGTTGTACAGGGCAAGGGTAATGTCGCCCATTGTTGTCTGAATTAATACTTTCGTCATTTTCTTTTCACTATTAGATTGCGGAGCTTCGTCTTCCATGCTGTTTTTTGCTTTCGGGGCAGTCACGGTTTCACTATTCTTTGTTGAAGAACAACTAATAAAAATTACTACGGAAATAAGAAATAGTGCTGTTGTTATTTTTTTCTTCATGGAATATAAAGCATTAGTTATAACATTCTATACCTTTAAAAAATTAATTTGGCAAATATACAGCAAAAAATTGAATTGCTGATAATCCTTTTGTTCTGATAGAGTGAGTTCAGCAATTTTTTATTTTTTTGCCCTCATGAATAATATTTTATTATTTTTGCAGTCATATAAAAAATACATTATGAAAAAGGTTCCTTTTTTAATTCCAATATTGGCATCCATTGTGTTGTTGTTCTTTTCATCGCAATGCAAAAAAGATACTATTTGTAAAGTGCGAATAATTTGTAATTATTCTGAAAATGGAATAGATACTGGTGATCTTGTTAAAAATTGTTTCGTTGAAATCGGGAAAAATAACTATGCCGATTTTGCAAGAGACACAGGGAGAACAAATTCTCTGGGAGTTTATGAAACTCAATTTCAGTACGAAGCCTTGCTTGATGTTTTTGCATCTTCACTTGTTACTGATGAAAATATGAATGAAATAACCTATGAAGGATCCGGTCAGATTAAACTAATTCCTGGAGAGACAGTTGAAAAAGTTATTTTGTTAATGCCTCAATAAAAGTTGGTTTTTTGAAATCATTCTCAACCCTGCTGCTAAAATAGTGTGTAACTAAATTCAATATTTTGAAAAGAAAAATATTTAGTTCTCTATTTTTTATTGTTTCCTCCGTATCACTGGTTATTTTTATTATTTTTTTTTCTGAGTTTAAATATCTGGATAGTACCTTAGAGAAAATTAAGTTTAACAAACAAGTTGAAAATGTTGGAGACACTATAAATGCCTTGCTCTTTTATCAGGCCTCAGATTATTTTATCTATAGAGGAACACCCATTGGATTCCAATACGATTTACTTAAGCAGATGGGAAGAGACTTGGGAAAAAAAGTGAATATTATAGTTGAAAATGATCCCAATGTAGCGTATGCTGCTGTTTTCTCCAATAAATATGACCTAGTTGCCATGGATTATAGAAGAAATCCTATAATATCCTACTATTTATCCTATTCAATTCCCCATTCTTATACATATCCGGTTTTGATTGGCCGGGAAAAAGAGACACGGGATACTATTTTTCCTCATATTTTGTACGTTCCCTCACATTTTCCGCCAAATGTGACGGTTGATTCTCTTGCCAACCCACAATCCTGGGATTTTGTTTATGATAAGAATATAACAACAGAAGAGTTGTTTGATAAATTACAAAAGAAAGAGGTAAACTATATTGTTTGTGACTATAATGAAGCTATCACGCTGCTCCCTTTTTTCAGCGATTTAAAAATGGTTAATCAAATGGGCCCCGTTTATCAGCGGCAGTGGACCTTGAATAATCAAAACACTAAACTCAATAATTCTATTAACCAATGGCTTGCCTCTTTTAAAAAGACTAAGAAATATAAAAATTTATATAAAAAATATCTCTCCAATAAATCCTCAGTGATTTATTATACATTCAAAAAATCCAGATCCAATAAAATATCTCCTTATGATAAAATTATCAAGCATTATTCGGAAAAGTATGGATTGGATTGGAGATATGTTTCATCCATAATATTTCAAGAAACACAATTTCAGTCAAATCTTATTGGGATGGGTGGCAGTTTTGGACTTATGCAGATGATGCCTTCAACAGGAGCCAGGTATGGTATTGATGAATATTCTTCTCCTGAGGAGCAAATAAGTGCAGGGGTCAGGCATTTGGCATATATGAAGAGAATTTATAAAGATATTGAAGATGAGGTAGAAAAGATGAAGTTTGTTTCTGCATCCTATAATGCCGGTCCCGGTCATATTAATGATGCCCAAAGGCTTTGTGTCAAATTTGGAGCAGACCCTAAAGTTTGGGATAATGTTGCTACTTATCTGGGGCTTAAATCCCAAAAAGAATATTATAATGATCCG
>JAEWNB010000126.1 GCA_023392945.1 Bacteroidota bacterium | reverse complement strand
ATGTATTTTTGCAGCCTTAAAATGAAAGCGGAAGTGGCGTAATTGGTAGCCGCGCCAGACTTAGGATCTGGTGCCGAGAGGCGTAGGGGTTCGAGTCCCCTCTCCCGCACTGAAAAAAGAGATTCTTCTGAATCTCTTTTTTAATTTTATTTGACACCTTGGTTCATCAAAATACTTTCATTGTCTGAAACTATATGCCGTTGGGGATTTAGAAAATTATTCCTTTTCTCTTATCGCCAAAGCCAATGCAGAACTAAGTTATTACTATCAAAACCTTAATTAACATTTTTAGCCTTAATAATTTTTTCTACATCTTTTGTAAATCCTTCATACCAACCACAGGAATTCCAAATAACCTGCTTCGTTTTCATATCGATAAGGTATAATTGTGGATACCCCCGACACGTACTCCCCATTTTCTTTGCCATATCCATATCATAACCACTACCATATGCACAGGCAACATCACATTTCAGATTGAGATTTCTAAGCACTTTGCTGATTATAGCGGTGTCTTCGTCTGAAGCATTGATACTTGCCATTTTTAATAATGATTCATCATAAAGTGTATCTATGGATGACAATTCAAGCATTGCTATTCTGCAGGGATGACAAGAAACATACCACATATCTATCAACAGAAATCGAGACTTTATACTGTCGGAATAGATAGTGTCGCCCGACAATAAAGGTAATTTCCATTCCGGCATAAAAAACAGCGTGTCTTGTTTAACAACTTGCGGACTATTTTCGATCCATTGACTACCGCCTTTTATAACAGATTGCATAACGGAATCGCAGAAATGTTCCCTGAAAACCGAATCTTTTTTCGATTGTTCGTTAGCATATTGCAGGTCATACCCTTTCCTGATTTTTTCAAACATAAAACTAATGGTATCCAAAATATCAGAGTGAATATACTCATATGGTTGACATTCAAAAATATCCATCCTGTGGTACATCAATTCCGTTTTAAAATAAATCAACGAATTTTCTTCCTGTATCAAATTGAAAGTTTTACTGTTAAATTCCCATTCCTCAAATCTGTTGGAGCAAATATCGTCATCAGGGAAAAATATTTTGTATCTAATATTTTTTTTGTTGATTTTGGGAGAAATACGTTTAAATTTACAATTTTTCCATTGTTCTGTAAAACCGTAATCTGTCGGATAAGATAAATTACCACTGAAATTAGGATCATGTTTAGCATCTGAGAAATCGTCTTCATACCAATATCTATTATATGTATGATCTTTTCGATTAAAACTTGTTACAAGTATATTGGCAGACTTACAATAAATACTGGAATCAATACGGGAATTGTGATAAGCAATAAATTTTAAATCTTTAGGAGTTGAGATAAAAAAGTCCTCTACCATCCGCATATATATTGTATCATTATCAATAAAGTAAGAGGATTGTAACTTAACATATCCGGATTTTACTTTGTCTTGTTTTTCTACAAATTTAAGCAATAATTTGGGAATTTGTCCAAATATGTATTGAGGAATAAAGAAAATAGCAAGTATCACTAGGATACTTGCTATAAGTGAACGATTTATTTTATTCATAAGTAATTCCATTTATAACTATAGAATCGCTTTTAACCAAATAAGTACTTCCTACAAAAGTAGTTTCAGAAATACTGGTTACTCCACTAGTGTGTGTACGACATTTGGTACAACGACTATCTCTTGATAAGCATTGCCATCCACTAGGTGTCAATTCGGGTTTGCATAATGAATTTAGGAGAACGGTTCCTTCTTCACAAGTACAGTGAATTTTAACACTACCACCTGAGCCTGTTTTTGCATTATTAACAGGTTCAAATTTAAATGGGTCATGACCGTCCAAAGGAACTAACCAATAAATGGCATCATTTGGAATTTCTATCACAAGTGTTCCTTCATCTTTCTGTTGCGGAGAATCTATCTTCACTGCTTTAGATAATCTTAAACTTACTGCTGCGTTAGTGTCATTAGCAACATCTTTTGTTACCAATTGTGCATTGTTATTTTTATCTCTGTAAACATTCACCTGCACACACGTTCCATCATAATTTTTGGCGACAAATTCCGTCTCTTTTGTGAGGGCTTTTTCAGAACTGTCATTTTTTTCTTCTTTGTTGCAAGCATAGAAAATACTTCCTCCTACTATCAATGTTACTACCAATATAAATAAAGCAGTAAATAATTTTAAATTTTCTTTTTTCATTCTATTTAAATTTTTTATTTTATTTCTGTGAAATATTTTTTTTGTTTTCCTAACAGATTTTTTGTATTTTTGTCGTCAGGACTTTTTGTGCGATCGTTACAAACATTCCGATATATGCCTTAGGTGCTTGGCAGCAGGGTCGGGTAATTTTTTCTTTTGAAGGCTTAAAATACCTCTCCCTGCGTGGCACCTTTTTTATTGCCTTCCGTCAACAGGCGCACAAAATGACGGAGGCTAAGTCAGGCTAAGTTAGTTTTGCAAAGCAAATGAATTTTACTATTATATTTGCGAAACAAACAAATAGTAGAAGAGTTGTCAAAAGTGCCTTTACTATTTTGTTTTAATATCACTTGAAACATAATTTATTGTATTTTATGAAAACACATTGTTTCAATTAACTCTATAAATTTTTACTATTTTAATATCGTATAATTAAAAACCAATTTTAATTTAGAACGTTAGAAGTATAGTGTAATATTGCTAAAATAATAAAAAAATTCTTTTCTGAACAAATCAAACAGCAAATTTATATAAAAAAATAATACAATAATCACGTACTTATAAAAAAATGATTTTTTTTTAAGCATTTTGCAAATTTTACTTAAGAACTTGTTGTTGATAGAGCCAAAGAAATGAAAAATAACTCTATTTTCATGTGCAATTTTAAAACATTTTTATTCTATATTTTAACAAAACAAAATCAAATTATATTTTCTAAAAAACAAAAGAGGGAGAATTTCTTCTCCCTCCTGTAGGCCATCAATTTGTGTTGGCGCTACAACCGTTTCCGTCTCGGACTCCGTCTAGCCCCCCAAATATTTATGCGGCAAATTAAGAATTCCCGATTTTAAAAATTAGGACACGGGACTGTGAGAATATTCAATCCAATTGAAAGTTCTGAATCTTTAGTTAATCATCTCGCTGAGAGGCAACCCATATTCTTCTTCCATCCTGATACCATATTCTTCGAGTCTGTCAAGTATTGGATTGTAAATTTCAGGAAGGGTGGGGCGGTAAATGCCTTTCATATTGAGAGTGCCGTCGAGAATTAGCCGAACTGCAGCAGAAGCCGGCAGGGTGACATTGCGGGCGATGGAAGTTTCTGTTGCAGGAGAACCAAAGTCGAGTAATTTGGATTTGATAACTTCCTGTTTGCCGTCAGGATATTCAGCTCGGATCACATGTAACATCACATTCATATCTCTTTCATTCATTGCCAGAGGCATCTTTTCAATCATGAGGGTGGCGATAACTTCAAAGGGAGAATCTACCTGACGTCCCATCTTTTCATCGGAGAAAAGTCCTAACCATTCCATTCCTTTGACAGCAGGAGAGTCAATAGCAACGGCAGCTTTTGCTGCAACTTTAGCTTTGATATTCTGTGCATCGGTGCCAATCATCATGGCGGTCATATCGGCATATGATTTTCCCGTGAAATCAAAAGTGTCCTGAGTAATCAGGTTGCAAGCTTTGATGGTATCCATAATTTCGCACCAGTGGGGAAAGCGGATTGTTCCTCTGAACATGGTTTCGGTTTCCGGAATGTTATAAGTTTCGATGAAAGACAAGGAATCACGGTTCGGATATACTTCCAATGTTCCCACAGTCGGGAAATCATGAATAGTAAAACGGTCTTTGAAAAGGTTTTCGGTAGGGATGTTGATAGTTTTGCCGTGTTTAAGGTAAACGGCATCGGCGCTGCTTGCCAGTACCACACCTTTAGGGCTCCATGAGAACTTGTAGCCGAAAATATTGTCGTTGCTCTCGGGAGCTGGGAGTGCCCCACAAAGGGAATAGAACTCTTTTATTTTTCCGCCTTTGGCATGAACGGAATCGATAATGCGCATAGCTCCCATGTGGTCAATGCCCGGGTCCAGTCCACACTCGTTGAGGATGATGATGCCGGCATCTTTGGCAGCATGTTCAAGTGCAGCCATGGCGGGTTTGATATAGGAAGCAGTGAGCATGTTCTTTTTGTTTCTGATACATACTTCAGCTACTTGAGGATGGTATAACCATGGAATAAGGCTAACGGTAATGTCATGGTCTGCAACCAACTTGTCTAGGATATCCATCTGATCTACTGTCCATGACATGGCAACAGCGTTAGGGAAATTGCCGATTAAAGCGGCTGCTTCTTCTTTTTCTAATGAGGTAACGGTGAGGAAAAATCCTCTTTCAAGCAAGTCGCGGATAATGGGTTTTGCAACAAGACCTGCTCCTAATATTAAGACTTTTTTCATAGATATGATAATTTGAAATTGTTCTATAGAGTTGTTTTGAATACCTATATAATTAATATTTTAAAAGTATTAATGAGATAGTAAATATCCCACAATAGTGCCGCAAAGATACAATAATTCCCGAAAGTGTTAAGATGAAATGAGGGGCGATTTTTTTGAAATAAAAATATTATTTTCTCATCAGCCTTTCAATATCTTCAATTTCTACAGGCAGGTCTGCCATCAGATCTATCGGTTTATCGCCAACGACAACATCGGTCTCGATACGGACGCCAATTCCTTCTTCGGCAATATAGATGCCCGGCTCACAGCTTAGTACACAGCCCGGCTGGAATGTCCAGTCACGTTGCCCTACATCATGAACATCCAATCCGATAAAGTGACTGGTGTTGTGCATGTAGTATTTCTTAAAGAGCGGTTTCGCAGGGTCTTGGTTTTTAACATCTTCAGCAGTGAAAAGCCCAAGCTTAATCATCTCTTCTTCCATCCTTTTAAATACATAGGCATTGATTTTATGGATGGTCATTCCGGGTTTAAATAGCGGAATGGTCTCTTTGTAGATTGAAAGAACGGAATTGTAAACCTCTTTCTGTCTTGGGGAAAATTTACCATTTACCGGAATGGTACGGGTGCAGTCACCGGCATAATTGGCATAGTCAGCTCCGAAATCCATCAAAAGCAAATCGCCATCCTGCATGATTTTGTCATTATTGACATAATGGAGAATGCAGGTGTCATCGCCGGAAGCCACAATTGCCGGAAAGGAATAGCCTTTTGCCCCGAGACGAAGCATTTCATACATCAGTTCAGCCTCTATTTCATATTCATAGATGCCCGGCTTAACAGCCTTCAGAGCACGTAGAAAAGCAGCCTTTGTGATGTCGCAGGCCTTTTGCAGTGTTTTTAATTCTGCTGCTTTCTTTACATTTCTGAGCGGATAGAGTATCGGGGCAAGACGATGATATCGGTGAAGCGGGTAACTCTCCTTTAATTGGGAGGCAAAACGAATTTCCTTGGTCGGAAAATCAATCTTTTGTCTTGGGTTCTCTGGAAGATGAAGGTAAACATGTTTTGAATTTACCATCAGGTCGTGTAATACGGATTCGAAATCATCTGTAAACATCACGGTTTTAACTCCGGACAATTCAGAGGCAGCTTCTTTGCTTAGGCGATGACCGTACCAAATAACCATTTCTGGATTGGGATTCTTGATGAAAAGAATCTCACGATAGTCGGGATTGGGGTGCCAGGGAGCTATTGTCAGGAAAGTATCTTCCTGATCTATGCCGCAAAGGTAAAGCAATTCGGAATTCTGCCGAAACTGATGATCTTCGTCTCCACATTTCGGAAATTCATCGTTTGAAGTTAATATTACCAGCGAATTGACTTTAATCTCATTGACAACACTTTGTCGGTTGTCAATATAAAAACTTTTCTCTAATGGTATATATTTCATAATGGATGATTTAGGCAATAATGCAAATTATAATACAATAAAATAAAACGAAAGAGCTATTCATTCAGAAACTCCCTGATATCGGCTATCAGTTTCTTCGCAATATTATCGGCAGTACTTTCAGTGAGTGCTTCGGCATAAATGCGGATGATAGGTTCCGTGTTAGAAGGCCGCAGATGTACCCAGCTGTCTTCAAAATCTACTTTGACGCCATCTGTAGTCGTTACCTGATAATTGGAATATTTGTGCGCAATATGGTCCAGGATTTTATGCACTTTCATATCAGGTTTAAGTTCTATTTTATTTTTGGAAATATAATAGAATGGGTAAGAGCGTCTTATTTCGGAGCATTCTTTTTTAGTTTTGGCCATGTAGGAAAGAAATAGGGCAATACCGACAAGGGCATCACGACCATAATGGAGTTCAGGATAGATGACGCCGCCATTTCCTTCCCCACCGATGATGGCATCGGTAGCTTTCATCTTTTCAACAACATTGACCTCCCCAACGGAAGCAGCATGGTACTCAACACCAAACTTGTTGCTCACATCGCGGAGTGCCCGGGTAGAGGAGAGATTTGACACCGTATTTCCTTTTTTGTTTTGCAGCACATAATCAGCCACTGAAACCAACGTATATTCCTCCCCGAACATTTCGCCGTCTTCCATCACAATGGCAAGCCTGTCAACATCAGGGTCAACGACAAAACCAACGTGGTAGTTGTTCTTTTTCATTTCATTCGACAGCTCGAAAAGATGCTCAGGAAGAGGCTCAGGATTGTGAGCGAAAACACCCGAAAGATCTCCATTGAGCACTTTAATTTGGGTTACTCCAAGCTTTTCAAGAAGAGCCGGAATAGCAAGGCTCCCGGTAGAATTGATGCAATCTGCAATGATGGAAAAGTGGGCAGTTGTAATGGCTTCCACATCAACTAAATCTAACTTCAGAATAGCATCAATATGGTTTGAGATGGCATTGTGATCTTGCACGTACTGACCAAGGTTTTTCACCTCGGCATATTCAAATTCTTGTTTTTCTGCAATATCAAGAAGCTTCTTTCCATCGGCGCCGGAGATAAATTCCCCTTTTTTGTTAAGCAGTTTAAGGGCATTCCAATTCATAGGATTATGGCTTGCCGTTAGGATGATGCCTCCCTCCACAGGATGCTGAATGATGTACATTTCAACAGTTGGAGTAGTAGAGAGCCCGAGGTCAATAACATGGACTCCCATTGCCTGCAAGGTGGTGCATACAAGCGTACTAACAAGCTCTCCGGAGATGCGGGCATCGCGCCCGACAACCAATGTGAGTGGCTTTGTGTTATCTCCCTTGCGCAGAAAAGTTACAAATGCTGAGGTGAATTTGACAATGTCGATAGGGGTGAGGTTCTCTTCAGCTTTTCCTCCGATGGTTCCCCTGATACCTGAGATAGATTTGATAAGTGCCATTATTATTTGGTGTTAATTTTATTTTGTAGGGACTACCGTGCCCATCCGAAAAACTAATCCGATTTGGAATTGTAGAACGAATAATCCTTTTTTATAGTATGATTCAACATTGGGACGGTCTGTCTTATAAGAAAGAGGGATCAGATATGTCGGAATTAAATTGGCCCCAAGTGAAATGCGATTGCCAAGTCGCCATTGCAGATTTACTATTCCGCCAAGGCCAAGCATGTTGCCTTTATGCGATACATAGTAGTAGGTTGAATCATTTTTTAATGTATTAATTTTTTTTAGGTCGTTGTATGAAAGGTCAATGCCCGCTCTGAAAAGGAAACTCTTTCCTAAAGGAAAACAGTACAAAGCCGAAGCCCCAACTTTTATCTTATTGAATTTGGTCGAGTACCCTGTATAGTCGGCATCTGATTTTAAGTGTGCCCAATCAAAATTTATTTGGAAATTCATTCTCTCAACCCACTCATCGAAGACAAGGGATGCGCCTCCTCCCAAAGAGCTTTTCACTTCACTGTCTTTTTGAAATTCGCTGTCAAAACGCACTTCCAATTGCTGAGAAAATCCAACTATTCCCAATAATACGAATATAAATAAAACGGCTATTTTTTTCATGGTTATTAATTCAATTGATGATGATGCTTACATTACTTTAATGGTGCAAAAATAACATTTATTAATGAAAATTATCCCAATTCTTGTGATAAATATTGGGGTGCATTCGATCCTTACATTAGTAGTATGACTTTCTGCTAAAAAATCATGCATCAAAATTACTTTATTAAAAATCAAATAAATTATTCCAAAGACTAAAATTACATAATTAAACTCGGGAAATGGAAAATAAAATATGGAATAATATAAATTAATACTTAATACATTAAATCAAGCAATTAAATTGAAATAAACACCCTGTAAAAGAAAAATATTGATTGCTGAGAATGATTCTGTAGAAATTATTTGCTGCTATCAAAGACGGCTTGACAAATTATAAATTTTCTGACCATATTAAAAAATTTTTTTATAGAAAAGAATATTGACTACTTTTGTGTGCTTTATAAAAAAAAGTAAATACCATTATCCATTACAATGAGTCACTTAATTTGGATAAAAACCTTAATAAATAGGGATAAATGTGAGGAAAATAAGCTGTTCTAAGAATTATAAACAAGATGAACAACATTTATTAAACTTAAAAGAAATATGGAAAAGATGAAACCGGCTAATCAGTTTAACAAACTAATGATTATTGTATTTTTCTTATTAATCTTTCTTGGGTGTGAGAAAATAGATCCCGAAAAGCCTTCTGTTCCCGAAAGAATTCGCTATTATGTGACAAACATCAGACCTCCATATCCTATTGGAGGGCTTACATTTCTTGATGTTAATTCATGTCTTCAAACTACAGAATATACTTGTGGCCCTGCAGCTGTTGTTTCATTATTAAGGTATTATGGCAGAGAAGGCAATGAAATGAATATTGCCTCAGAAATGGGAACAAGTTCTGTTTGTGGTACGAATCCTGAACAAATGACTTCCTGGCTCAACAATCATGGTTTTGAAGCCGCCTACTATCAGAACGGAACTCTTGAAATGCTTAGGGAAAATTTGGCTAACAGAATTCCTACTCTTGTTGAATGGAGCGATTGGGGAGGACATTGGGTCCTTGTAATTGGCTATGATGTTCGTGATCCGGAGAATGTTATGGATGATGTCATTATTTTTGCTGATCCTTATGATTATCATGATGATAATCCCGATGGGATTACATGGTTCAATGCCCAACGTTTCTACTATATGTGGTACGATGCGCTTCTTTTTGGAAATCTTATGAAAAAAATACATATCATTGCAACGCCCATTTAATAAAACCTAATAGAATTTTATAAAAACATAGAGAACAATAAAGGATCTATAAAATAGTATATAAGAAAAGTAGGTTTTTTTAGAGAGATTGAATCAAATGTAATAAATGGAAAGATTTATCTTAACAAGGTGATATTCCCTTTTTTAAGATAGTATTGCTGATCCACACAATGGACTTCAAGATAGTAGTCATAAATTCCTGGAGGAGAAATTTTCCCTTTGTAAGTGCCATCCCATCCCTCATTAAGATCTTGAGTTTCAAAAATCTTTTCGCCCCAACGGTCATATATTCTGAAAGTAAATTTTTCAATGTAATCGCCTCTTACGTAAAGAATGTCATTTTTTGAATCTCCATTCGGAGAAAAGGCGTTGGGAACAAAAATATAGGGTTCATCACAGAGGGTTGCATCAACAATAATAAGCACAGTATCAGATTTAGGGCAGCCGTATTGATCTGTTACAATGCAGGTATAGATTGTCGTTACTACAGGATATACCAAAGTGTTGGGAGAATTGGGAGATACCACGCCGGTGGTGGGAATCCATTGATAGTTGTAGCCGGGAGAACCGAAAGTTGTGGCATGCAAATAGGTGCTGTCACCGTAAATGATTCTGTTTTTGTCACACCAGGCAACTACCTCTTCAGGGAAAGTATTGGTTCTTTTAATGACTGTGATATTGCCTACTGCCGTGCATCCGAATTCATTGGTTACAGTGACCGTATAAGTGGTGTTTTCATAAGGATTAATCCAAATCGTACGACTGTCAGTTTCTCCAAGAATTGATTCTGTGGGACTCCATTGGTAATGGCAATTGCTACAGTCGGTCCCTATTGAAATTTGAATACTGTCTTCAAAGCAAATTGTATAGGGAGGAGGCTCCGTAAGCTCAATAAATGAAACATTAACTGTAATGCTGCTTAAAGCAACACACCCTCCTCCGGTAACTTTCAAGTAATAGGTTGTAGTAAAAAGAGGGTTAACAGTGATCGCATATTGTAATGGATCCGAATTAATAATAGTTGAGAAATCAGGTTGAATGGACCAGAAATAACGATTTTCAGGGGACCCTGAAACCGTTGGTGAAAGAAGCACCGATTCCCCTCGGCAGATAGTGGTGTCATTGCCAATTTCAATATCAATATAGAAAGTGCTCACCAACTGATAGAGCGTGTCAAAGCAAATGCCATTGGAAATGTATAGTACATACATGATTGAACTATCGGGAGAGGCAATAGGATTTGAGATAGTAGGGTTGCTTAAATCAGTAGAAGGATACCAGGTATAGGTCAGATTTTCATCTCCGCTGGGAGGAATCCCAATCTGAATATAATTGCCAACGCAGATATATTTTGTCTCCAAAGTATCTGTAGAATTAGAGAGAACAACTAATTGACGGGTTAATGTATCTGAAAAATTACAACTTCCGGCATCCTGGACTATCAATTGGACCATATATACCCCCGAATTAGTGTACAAATGTGTCGGGTCTCTCAAAGTGGAAGTATCTCCGTCTCCGAAACTCCAGAAAAAAGTAGTTGAATTGCTTATAGTTTGAGAGTCATTATTGAAACTAAGATTAATCGGGGCACAGACCACATTTGGAATATCAAAATCAGCAATTACTACCGGCAAGTTAAAGTCGAGCTTGATTACTCCGAGGTTACAATTGCTGCTTCCGTTATCTTGAGACCAGGCACCCGGGGTAGTGGGGAAATTGTCATATCCTCCGCATCCGGCGCATACTGCCTGGTAGATTCTGCCCTTATTATCAAAGCGACTGGTTCCGCCGTCCACATGCTCCCGTGAGTTCGGACTTCCAAAATAAGTGGCATAGACTAGAGCAGAAGCATCATCGCTGATGCAGATAAAATAGTAATCGTTATTGTCGGTTGTGCTTTGGAAAGCATTTGCCGTAATTGGAAGCCCTGAAGTACCACCGAATTGATTGATGAGAATGCTTCCCCATCCGGACATGTAGATATTGTTGCATAAGTCAACAAGCAAAGCCGTTGGGGAAATGTCAGGCCCTCCGTTTCCGGTTCCAAAAGCAGTTGACCATATTATTGAGTCTAATTCAGGAGTCAATTTTGTAAGAAATTGTCCTCCTCCTACAACATACCACCCTGCATTTTTAATCCAGAATGAGTCAGCAGCAGCTGTTTGTCCAAAAATATGAGGACAGTCATATTTGTCGTTCTTTATCAAATATGCCTGATCATATCCTGCTTCTCCTAAAAAGGTACTTTTGAGTATTTGAGTGCCGTTTTCATTGATATGGGTGACAAAACCATCCGGAGCAGATCCTGATGTTCCTCCGGCATAAGTTTGTTGAATTACATCTGTAGTAGTTGGAAAATCGGCAGAGTTTGTTCCTCCGCAAACATAGATGGTGTTATCTGATGATAAAACTATACTATAACCTCCTTCATTACCAGAGCCTCCCAGGTAAGATGCCCAAATCATATTGGTGAGATTCTGGTTTATTTTTATAATACATGCATCCTGTAAACCTCCGTTATGCTGGGGTTGGAATACCCCGGCAGTGGCAGGAAAATCTGTTGAGAGTGTGGAGCTGGCAACATATACATTGCTATTTATGTCAATAAT
Source organism: Bacteroidota bacterium (assembly GCA_023392945.1). Classification (GTDB taxonomy): domain Bacteria; phylum Bacteroidota; class Bacteroidia; order Bacteroidales; family WCHB1-69; genus JAGVVH01. The sequence goes on along the minus strand of JAEWNB010000126.1, from coordinate 2,263 downwards.
GATTTCCCCCCTTGCTTCATCCCCATAATTTTTTTTAAGTCCGCTTGAGGTGTTCAAACCGTCATTATTACTTCCACCTATAAAAGTCGATCCAATAAGATTCTGTCCGTATTGATTGAATTTGGCAACCACAATATCTGATCCATTGGTGAAATTGAGAACAGAAGAGAGTGAATATAAAGTTCCGCCGGCAAAAGTTGAATCATAAGCTCCTGTAGTAATAGGAAAATTATTAGAGCCTGTAGTTCCTAAGACGTACAACTCGTCATTATCATTTACATAAAGGCTATTAGGAATATCTACTCCATTTCCTCCGAGGTAGGTTGAATAGTGTAAGAATGATCCGGTGGCATCAAATTTTGAAATGCCAATATCACAATCCCCACCGGCATAAGTTGTCTGATAGACGCCGGTTGTCAAAGGATAGCCTAACCCAAAGACAATGCCCCCACCATACAAATTACCTTGATCGTCATAAGTAGCAGTATAACCCCAGTTGTCTGCAGTAGAGCCGGAATAGGAAGAAAAAATTATTGTCGGATCAATTACGAGTGCTAAATCCTTGTCATATTTTCCTAATTTGAAAGAAACTAACTGCTTGGTGACTTGATATTGACAGTCAATATCAATAGTATCGCCATTTTTATCAATTTGATATGCTCTAGGTTTTAACTCAACAATATCTCCAACTCCGGTTGTGATTATCAAATTATCATGATTTAATGTAATTGATTTAACACCATCATAATTTAAACTAATTGCCTCCGGAGCAGCATTCTTTTTAACGATAAATTCATATTTTAAATAATCTTGATCTTCAAAGAATGTCAAATCAATTCCGGAATATATATTTTCGTAATAAATATCATGAAAAACCGGAACGTTCGATGCCCATTTGGTTTTCTCATTTCCGATATAATAGTTGTGATAATAGGGGAGCTTGTCTTTTCCGAAAACTTTAACAGCATCATTTGCTCCGATAAAGTTCATTTTGTAAGCAGCAGCGTCAATATTACCGGAAAAGGAAAGTGTGGGATTATTTTTGGCAGCAACAAATGATTCAAGCTGACTGCTATTTAATAAGACATAAGTAATACAATTTTTTTCAGCAAAAATAGCTCCATTAGCGAATTTAGCTTTAAACAATACATTAGAATGCCATTGATTTCTATTCTCGACAAATTCCAAATGTGTAACATGTAATGAATCACGATTATGGGCGTAAATATATTGGTTTATCATTAAAAATGAAAAAAGCAATACCCCCCATAATTTGTTATTAAAGTGCATCATTTCATAATATTACTTATTGAATTGCGAATTTTCGAATATCTTTTCCTTTTTTAGTTTCTAATTGAAATAAATATAAACCACTTGCTAAATTACTAACATCGAAATTTTTAACGGACTCTCCGCCGTTATGTTCAATACTCTCTTCTTGCAATAACTTTCCAGTAATGTCAAATATCTTGCAGTTTATTATATCAGATTCTGAATCGGAGAATTTTACGGTTATAAAATCATTTGCCGGATTAGGATAGAGGTTCAACTCTTCAATCCCGCTATTATTTGTTAAGTTTAAAATGGCATAATACTCAAGCTCAAATCCGGTTCCTTCTTCCCAGTTATCAGCAACGAAGTTAACCTTCATCTTTGAAAAATTCATACTGTAGACATTATAGGTTGGCATGTTGTAAATATCAAATCTGTTCCATAAAGTTGCAGGAGAGGTAGTGGCATCATATATGTCCACAAAATCACCTTTCTTAAGATTAAAACTCCTAAAGCTGACAGCATAACCCGATACAAAAGTAGGACGAACAAGCCAACTGCAATTTGTCTGAGGCAGATAGTGATTTTCACTTTCACTTCCGTCACTGATAGTAGCATGGACTTCAGTATTAAAATAGGTAGTTCCGTTACAAGTTCTTGCAGGTAGGGTAGTGGTGTAAGATAGTAAAAAGCCATAGTACTGATGATTTTCAGTAGATTGACCAACAGTTGTAAAGGTAATGAGCACACTGTCAGCGGTTACAGTGACCGGAGAGGTGGGGAGTGTAGTGCCCGTATATTGAGCTTTTATTCCGTCGCTTTCGGAAGGTCCGTTATAAATAGTGACATAATCAACAGTTGGATTGAGACTCAATCTGTCGAAAGTAAAAGTATAGGATTGAGCATAAGGAGTCGCAACCATCCATGAACAGTCGGGATTCGGAGCATAGGGCTTATTGGTCGAGCCATTGGTTATGTATCCGAAACTTGC
>JAEWNB010000059.1 GCA_023392945.1 Bacteroidota bacterium | reverse complement strand
TTTTCATTAATGACAAAAAGAGTTGTTATATTCAGTTTCTTCATAGTTTCAAGAGCCTCCACTGCCAGCATATTTGGGAGAATAGATTTTGGAGAGGTATTCATAACATCTTTTGCAAGAAGATGGGTATAATCAGGGTTTCTCTGTAACATACGACGTAAATCGCCATCGGTAACAGCTCCTACCACTTTGCCATTTTCCACAACAGCGGTAACTCCAAGCATTTTGCCCGAAATTTCGAGAATCACTTCAGGCATTACAGCATTAGGATGGACCATTGGGATTAAATTATTCTTGTAGAGGTCTGAGACTTTCAGATAAAGTCGTTTACCAAGGATACCGCCGGGGTGATATTTAGCAAAATCATTGGAAGTAAAGCCTCTAAGTTCCATCAAACAACTTGCCAGGGTATCGCCCATTGCCATTTGAGCAGTAGAGCTCGAAGTTGGAGCAAGATTATTGGGGCAAGCTTCTTTATCAACAGAACAATTTAAGATAAAGTCAGCTTCTTTTGCCAGAAAGGAATCAACATTTCCGACGAGGGCAATCAAAGGATTTCCACTCATTTTCAAAAAAGGAACCAACAATGATATTTCGGGAGTATTGCCACTTTTAGAAATACATAGCACAACATCATCAGGTTGAATGATACCCAAGTCACCATGAATAGCATCAGCAGCATGCATAAAAATCGCAGGAGTCCCGGTCGAGTTTAGAGTTGCCACAATCTTTTGTCCGACAATGGCACTTTTTCCAATTCCGGTAACTATAAGGCGCCCTTTGGCATTAAGAATAACCTTTAATGATTTCACAAAATCATCATCAATAAAATTTTTGAGTTTTATAAGAGAATTAGCTTCTTCTTGTAAAACATTTTTTGCCAATTCCTTTAGTTTAGAATCTTGAATATTCATAATATCAGTATGTTTAGTCACTTTATTTTATCCTTAATTAGCGCTCAGTTCCTTTTTTACTTTATTTACACTTTCCATAAATTGGTCATACTTTCTTCTTTTGACACAACTATCTTTAAACCAACTATCAAACTCCTCCTTTGTTAGGTTTTCAAAGTCCGAATTTTTGAAATGCAAAAATAGGGAAATTTTATCAAGTGTATCGGGATTTGGTTTGCAGTTTATATTATTTGGACAAATATCCTGACACACATCACAACCATAGACCCATTGATAGGTGCTCTCCGAATTATCCGAGGGAGCTTTATTTTCAATTGTTTGAAATGAAATACACCTTCTAACATCAACCTGATAGGGCTTGGAAATTGCCTGCACGGGGCAGGCATCCATACAACGACTACAAGTTCCGCAACTGCGAACATTTTCAGTATCATAGTCAAAAACAATATCTGTCAGAATAGTGCCGATAAGGACAAAAGAACCTTTATCAGTTTGGAGAAGAGAATTTTTACCAATATACCCCACTCCTGCTTTAACAGCCCAGTTTTTTTCACTTATAGAAGAGGTGTCGACAGTAATTTTGCAATGTGAATCCGGGTATGACTGAGAGATCTTATCGACAATTATTTTCAGTTTATCTTTAATTAAATAATGATAATCATGAATATATGAATACTTTGCAATTTTATAGTCAGCTTCTATTTTTTTTTCAGTAAGATAATTATACAAAAACACTATCACACTCTTACAGCCCGGCAAAAGCAGTTCCGGAGAAAAACGAACATCAATATCTCTTTCGAGAAATGTAAGAGTAGCATGAGCACCATCATCAATCATGGAAGTAAAATATTGTTTTTCTTCCTGCAATGGCAAAGCTTTTGCTATTCCACAATCAGAAAAGCCCAACGAAAAGGCTATTTTTTTAATATCAGTTGCCGACAAATACATCTGAAAATTTACTATGGAAATTTTATCATTTCAAAAGTATCCGGAATCCGTATAGAAGTCGGTCCGGGAACATTAAACTTTACATTTTTCAATTCAGCAGTAACCTTCATCTTTAAATGATTCATTTCAATACTCAACAAAGAGAAGAAACCCGATGAATCAACAGGTAAATAATCCTTGTAGCCAACTCTCACAGAAGTGTTTTTATTAAAATCAGAAAAAACATTTCCAATAATTCTGTCACCACTATCTAGCATTATCTCTTGAGACAGGCACTTATCATTTAATATATTACAACGTTTTTCAGAAACGAGATGCCTCTCTGCCTCATTATCAAAAACCTTAAAATTATTTTCAAAATACTTAAAATCAGCAGCATTAAAAATTGACTGCACCATATAAAAATCAAGATTCAGTCCTAAAATAGTACTAAATTGAGTATAATCGGAAATGAAATAATTATTTTCCATTTTATTGACATAGGTAACTTTTTCGGGAGTCATTACCACCCTTATAATTTCAATTCCGGAAACATTAAAATTCAAATAGATAATACTATCTATTCTATTCACAAAAAAGACCTGAAAGGAGTTTGAAGCCCCCTCTTTTTCCACATTGAGTTTCATCCGATAGGATATCCATTGATAATTATTCTCAGCAATAGAGAGTGAATCATTCTGGCATTGTGCTTTAAATGGAAATAGATTCAGTAAAAAAAGGATTACAATTATTGTTAAAGAAGATTTCATTTCAATAAATAGATTATTCGTCTTCTTTCATCATATCCATGATATCAGATTCCATAGCAATATCCTCTTCGGAATAATATTCTGATTCATTCATAGTTGTAAGAGGTTTGGGATCGTCATAAGCATTCCGCCAAGATTTAAAGTTATTGGCATTCAACCAAACTGAATATGATTTTGCAAAAGATGGGTCATAGTCAATTCTTTTATTTATTTCGTCTTGGATTTCTTCATAATCATAAATATCAAAGAAATCTTGATGTAGAATTTCTTCGAATGAATAGATTTCGTCAGGGTTCATAATGAGAATATTTTAATGTCCAAAAATATGAAAAATAATTTACTTTAAATTGTTTTATATCTTTGCATGTAAATTAAACCTTAATTATCAAAATAAATTGTATTATGGAAGAAAATTATTCAAAAGAAGAGAACCTTATTATGGGAAATGAGCCCCCATTAACTATTGGAAACTGGTTCGTTACCATATTATTATTAAGTATCCCCATAGTAAACATAATCATGCTTTTTGTATGGGCATTTAGTGGTGATTATTCAAAAACAAAATCCAATTTTGCAAAAGCCTATTTGATTTGGTTTTTAATCGGAGTTGTTCTTTCAAGTATTTTTCTGGCTATTTTTGGATCAATATTATTAAGCAGTTATTTGTAAATATTGCTATTAGTGAATCTGATGATTCAATAAAAAATCAGAAATTCACCTTAATTCCAAAATGCAATATTCCGGATTTAAGTGAAGCAAGTTTATTGAATTGGCTTCCCAAAGCATACATTAAATAAAATAATCCTGCTTTGGTATCAAAGGCTATTCCAAGTCCAAAGCCGAAAGGAGTATCATTAAGATATTTTCCGGTAATATTCTTTTCATACCACCCAATGTCAAAAAATGCATTCAGATAGGATTTTCTAGCAAAAACAAATCGCAATTCAAATTGCCCGACAGCATAGGTAGAGGCATTAATTTCAAATTCATTAAATCCGCGAAGGGTATTGAATCCTCCTATTTTAAAAAGTTCATTAACAAGATTTGCACTGCCTATTAAAGTTCCCAACTTTGCTGAGAGTGCCAAAACCCACTTTTTATGTAAAGGAATAAATCCATTCAGATCTGCAAAAAACTTGTAACGCAATCTGGTCATTTCTATTCCATCATAAAAACTGTCGTCAGCTTTGCTATTTTTAACTATTTTTCGATTGCCAACCGAAGCATTGAGCAGAAATGAATATCCTTTATGAGGATTATAAATATAGTCTAATTTTCTATATTTAAACTCAATACCATACATTGATCTTTTGTAGTCAGCAAAATTAATATTCTCATTATCAACAACCAGCAAATCGGAAGCAAGAATTGAAGAAGTTGAATAATCGAAATAAGCTTTCAGATAATTATTTCCCTGAAAAGAATATTGAAGACCGACAATATAATTCATCGTCAAATAGGATGTATCATTTTTATCCAAAATAAAATTAAAATTAAATCCAAAAGGGGTCTTTAGCAAATACGGAAAATCAACATTTATGTTAAGATACTGAGAATAGCGCTCAGGGCTTCTCCAAAGCAAATTCAATGATTCTCCCAATGTAAAAACATTGTTTAAACTAAGACTTATTTCACCATTAAGCGTAAATTTTCCGGAATTTCTTTCTTCAGGAATAATACCCAAATAGCCATCAAACTGATTTACTTTCAGTTTATTCAGATAGAGATATAGATAAGCTGATTTTTCAATAAATTCAACTCCTGCCGGTCTAACTTCGGTTACAAAATCGAGTTCAGAAATCAACTGAGGAATCTTTCTGATCAAAATTTCATTATATTTTTGTTTTTTTTTGAGACCCAGGTATGGATATAAAAAACTCCCCGACAATTTCACATCTCCCTGAAGAATTATTGAATCAAACCTAATGTAATCATGTTTATCAA